>JBBRIO010000119.1:0-11077 GCA_038220855.1 Bryobacterales bacterium
ATCTCTGCAATCGCAGCTCCCGTCCATGCCCGGTCGCCTTCTTTAAAGGGAGGCAACGAAGACCCGAATGCCCCGGCAGTCCGCGTATTCGGCAGTATATTCACAATCCCATCGTTGGGTGCGACAATCGACATCTTCGAAAGATAGCTCTTGGCCCGCTCGGCGTCCCGCACCGTCTTGTCTTTCTTTTGGTCCAGGCGCTCAACGTCGGCCTCTTGGGTCGTCTTGTGGGCCTTTACGGTCGTCTTCACTTGGTCCAGGTCGCCCTCGGTCGTAGTTACATCAATCCGGTTCTTCTTGCCTTCAATTTCAGACAGAATCTCCGCCTTCGACGCTTCCAGCTTAGACCGCTCGACATTGTAACCCGCCGTCATCAGATTCATCCCGTCCAACTCATTGACGATCCGATGCGACGCCTTCAACTGGACGATTTCTTTGTCCACCGTCCGAACACTGGTCGCTTTATCCAGATACACCTGTTCCTGCTGCGCGCCGTCAAATTCGACGATGATGTCACCCTTCTTAACCGGCTTACCCGTCTCCGCCAACCGGACGATGCGTGGGTCCGGAATCTGCGGTACGGACAGCGTAACCGAACGCGAGGAGCGCACCTCGCCGCGAGCCTTCACGCCAATCACGAATTCGCCCTTTCGGACCTTGGCCACCGGAACTTCTACTTTCGTCGTGCCGTTCTGAGTGTAGTAGTAGTAACCACCTCCCACCGCGGCGGCAATCAGCAACCCTGTGATGATCTTTCGGCGCAGCTGCGACCCTTCAGACTGGCCCAGACGAATCTTCGGCTTGATATCTTTTGATGACATTGTTTTAGTCCCCAATTCCGTCCGAATTAGCTCTTTTGCTCGCCTGGTGACGCTGCCGCCGGCTTGTCCAGCGCCACGACTTCGCCCGCCTTGACTCCCGACTTGATCGCCACATGAGTAAAGCTGGCCAATCCCAATTCCACCTCACGGCGTTCCCATTGGCCCGTCGTCGAACGGACGAGTACAAAAGCTTTTGTACCCTCGCCGCCTTGACCCTGTACCGCTTCGATCGGTGCCACCGCCGCCAACGCCTCTTCTTCTTCCAAAATCACGTCGGCGCTCACGCTCAGATCAGGAATCACCCGGGGATCCATCTTTTCCAATTTAAACCGCACCAGGACGTCTTTCTTGAACTGCGCCCGCGAACCGCCAGCCTTCGTTATCGCGCCAATCACCACCAACCGGCCCGGTAATTCCAAACCAGGGAAAGCGTCAAACCGCAATCGGGCTTTCTGGCCGATCCGCATCGACTGAACATCGGACTGATTCACGGTCGCATTCACGATCATCGACGACGGATCCACTATCTGCATAAACAACATTCCAGGGTTAACCGAGTCGCCCTGCTGAATCGCGCCAAACTCGGAACCGCGGAAGGTGTTCTGCATCACCACCAAACCGTCCATCGGAGCCTTCACAAGCATTTTGTCGGCGTTCGCTTCCGACCGCTTGTATTCCATCTTCGTGCTCTGTAACTCCAAATCTGCTGATCGCACCTGCGCCTTTTCCCCGATATCGAGATATTTTCGCGCTTCCTGCAACTGTTTCAAATTGGCCTTCGACTCTTCCAGGGCCAACCGAAACCGCTCGCTGTCGATCGCGCTGCGAACTTCAATCGTTTTTATATCCAGCTCGGCCTTCTCCACGGCATTTTTCGCGGTCAGAACCTGTTGCTCATAAGACTTCCGCGTAATCTGCAATTCCGCCGTTTGCTTGCGGAAATCAGCTTCCGCCTGGGTCACCGTCGACTTGAAATCGTCCAAACGCTGCATCATATACTGACGGTCGAACTCGGCTACCACTTCACCTTTCTTGGCCATCAAACCGCTCTTTGCCAAAGCCTGGATCTGCAAACCAAACTCGCTCCCACCGCGACTACTGCCACCACTGCTTCCGCCCCCTGAAGGCCCACCGCCGCCGGTGAGCGCCCCAGCCGTCGACCCGATGCTCGTGCTGGCCGCCGCTCGGGTTGGCGTCGCCCGGGGAGCAGATACCGTCGCCGTCCGGCCAGACGCCGAACGCGCCGAACGCAGACCACCACCACCAACTCCGGCCGCCCCAGAGGTCGATGCCAAAGACTGTGAACCACCCCCGCCGCTCGATTGGTCGCCACCGCTGGCCGCTGCGCTGGATCCGCCTCCGCTTCTGCCCGACGAGCTACCACCGCCACCTCCACCAGAAGACCGGCCACCACCGCCCATCATCGACATAGCGCTGCCACCCGACACCTGCTGCGATCCGCCACCGCGTCCACCGCGCAGCGAGGGCGCAATCAAGGAAGAGTACTTCTCCGCCGCCGTCACCCCGGTCAAACGAATCGTTTTTTCTACGCGGCCCTTGTTGACCGTCGCCGTCCGGACGACCACTGCCGTTGCCGCCGTTTCAGCGCTCTGCTGCTGGCTCTTCCAATACCAATAACCCGCACCCGCCCCAACAACCGCCAGCACGATCCATACCCACGCCCGGCTCTTCCCGCGGCTGGGCTCCTCCGGCATAGAGACCTGAGGTGCGCCACTCGGCGGCGGGGTCGCCACCGGAGCGGGAAATTCAGGCAAGGCGGAACTCGCCATAAAGAGAGGGTTCGAATCCATCGGCTGAGACGACATAGGAGGGTATTCCTTTACGGACTACTACAACAGGTAGACGAAAATTTAATCGAAAAGGTTATGCCGCGCACCCGCGGCACATTGAATTTCCTTAGCCATTCATGGATGCCAAAAATTCAGCGTTGCTTCGCGTCTTGCCCAGCTTGTCCTGCAACAACTCCATCGACTCGACTGGGGACAATGGATTCAATACTTTACGGAGAACCCAAACCCGATTGAGCTCCTCTTTCGGGATCAGCAACTCCTCTTTCCGCGTGCCGCTCTTGTTGATGTCGATCGCCGGGAACACCCGCTTGTCCACCAACTTCCGGTCCAGATGAACTTCCATGTTCCCCGTACCCTTGAACTCCTCGAAGATAACGTCGTCCATGCGAGACCCCGTATCGATCAGCGCCGTAGCGATAATCGTCAGTGAGCCGCCCTCTTCAATATTCCGCGCCGCTCCAAAAAACCGCTTCGGCCGCTGCAGCGCGTTCGAATCCACGCCGCCCGATAAAACCTTCCCGGAAGGCGGAACCACCGTATTGTAGGCCCGAGCCAATCGCGTGATCGAGTCTAGTAAGATCACGACGTCCCTCTTATGCTCCACCAACCGCTTGGCCTTCTCAATCACCATCTCAGCCACTTGCACGTGACGCGCCGCCGGCTCGTCAAACGTCGAGCTGATCACTTCGCCCTTCACGCTCCGCTGCATATCGGTCACTTCTTCCGGCCGCTCGTCGATCAGCAACACAATCATCGTCACGTCCGGATGATTCGTCGTCAATGAATTCGCAATCGCCTGCAACAACATCGTCTTACCGGTCCGCGGCGGCGCAACAATCAGACCACGCTGCCCCTTCCCAATCGGAACCATCAAATCCATCACCCGGCCAGAGAAATTCTCCTTGGTCGTCTCCAGTTTGATCCGCTCCTGCGGGTACAACGGCGTCAGGTTGTCGAAAAAGATCTTGTTCCGCGCCTCTTCCGGCGGTTCAAAGTTAATCGCGTCTACCTTGATCAGAGCGAAATACCGCTCGCCCTCTTTCGGAGGCCGAATCTGTCCGCTGATCGTATCGCCCGTCCGCAGGTCGAAGCGACGGATCTGCGACGGAGAAACATACACATCGTCCGGGCCGGGCAGGTAGTTGTACTCCGGTGCCCGCAAAAAGCCAAAACCGTCCGGCAAGCATTCCAGCACGCCTTCGGAAAAAATCAGCCCGCTCTTCTCGGCTTGCGCCTGAAGAATCTTGAAGATCAGTTCCTGCTTCCGTAGGCCAGCCGCCCCAGCCACCCCGAACTCCTTGGCGATCCCATTCAGCTTCTGAATGTTCATCTCCTTCAGTTCGACCAGGTCCAGGGTGTTCGGATCCCGCTTGCTCGCTTCGGTTGACTCCGTGGCGCCGCCCAAGGCCGTCGGCTTTTCAGCCTTCGCCGCTCGCGGCTTCGTCTCGACCGGAAGCACTTCCGCTCCGGTCTCTTCCGGCGTCACCGGCTGGTTCGTTTCTTGATCGCTTGCCAAATTTCCCTCGCTCCCTGACCGCTGATGGCCGAGAATGGCACCAGCTCAACCCCCGGAATTTCCTTCCGGATGGCCGCCAGGCCGTGATGCAGTTCGGATTGATTCAGTTTGTCTATTTTCGTTGCTACCACGAGGTAGCGCTTTTCGTGATGTTCCAGCCACTCCCGCAAAACGCGGTCGTGCTCCATCCAGCCACGTCTGCCGTCAAGCAGCAGAATGCAAAGGCCTAAACTCTGACGACTGAGCAGGTAGGTCTCGATCATCGCCTGCCAAGCGTTTTTGATTTCTAAGGGAACTTTTGCGAAGCCGTAGCCAGGAAGATCGGCGAAGATGATGTCTCCACCAATGCGGAAGAAGTTGATCGACTGTGTTCGGCCCGGTGACGAACTGGTGAAAGCGAGCTTTTTCGTGCCCGCCAGACAGTTCAGTAAACTGGACTTTCCCACGTTACTGCGGCCCAGAAAGGCAAACTCCGGGGTGCTACCCTTCGGATATTGTTCTGGGATGGTTGTACTTAGTATAAACTCTGCGGTGGGTTTGGTGGGGGGCACTACGGTTTTAGGAGGGAGGGGGGTAGGGAGTGGGGCGGCCTCGCAGCGCGAAAGGCTTTAAGCCGCCCCAACTCGGTTAATGAGTTATGTCGTCCGAACCCACCGGGGCTTCAGACTGGGCTGCCGTCGAAGGCGGAATCGGCAACGGAGTGACTTCCCGTTCGAGTGCGATCTTCAATACTTCATCCATACTCTCCACAAAGTTCAACTTCATCTCTTTGCGAATGATTTCCGGAATGTCGTGCAGATCCTTCTCGTTGTCTTTCGGTAACACCAGTTCGTAGATGCCCTGGCGATGAGCCGCGAGCATCTTCTCTTTCAAGCCACCAATCGGCAACACTTTTCCGCGCACAGTAATTTCGCCCGTCATGGCCAGATCGCCACGGACAGGAATGTTCGTCAGGGCGCTACACATGCTCGTCGCAATCGTAATGCCGGCCGATGGCCCGTCCTTCGGAATCGCTCCCTCGGGTACGTGCAAGTGGATGTCGAGGTTCCGATAAAAGTCCCGGGCCAAACCAAGCGAGGCCGCTCGACTCCGCACATAACTCATCGCCGCCTGCGCCGATTCCTGCATCACGTCGCCCAACTTCCCAGTCAACGTTAGCTTGCCACGGCCTTCCATTACCGTCACTTCCGTTGTCAGAATCGATCCGCCAACCTCCGTCCACGCCAAACCAATCGTCGCGCCAATGTCGTTCTTATGGCTGGCCTGGGTGTCCCGATAGCGCGGAGGACCAAGCATCTCGATCAGCGTCTGCGCGGTCACCGTCACCGTCGGCAACTTGCTCTCCACCGGTTTCGCATCCACCGCATCAGCCGCCGCTTTGGCCTTCTTGCCTTTCTTGGCCGGCTTTTCAGTGGACTCCTCCACCAACTCGCCACCCTTGGCAATCGTCTCCGGTTCATCGTCTACCGAAGCCTCGACCACCTTGCGAGCTACCTTGCGGCAAACGCTACCGATCTCACGTTCCAAGTTGCGTACGCCGGCTTCCCGGGTGTAGCTCTGGATCAGCGCGCCAACGCCCTCAGGCGTAAAATCAATCTGCGTCTCCGACAATCCCGTCGCCACTTTCTGCTTCGTGATCAGGAACCGCCGGGCAATCTCGGCCTTCTCCAGTTCCGTATACCCGCTCAGCCGAATTACTTCCATACGATCCTGCAAAGGAGCCGGAATCGTATGCATCACGTTCGCCGTCGCTACGAAAAGCACTTCGCTCAAATCGTAGTCCACGTCCAGATAGTGGTCCATGAACTTATCATTCTGCGCCGGGTCCAAAACTTCAAGCAGCGCCGAAGAGGGGTCTCCCCGGAAATCGGTCGACATCTTGTCGATCTCGTCCAACATGAAAACCGGGTTCTTCGTCCCCGCCTTCTTCATCATTTGGATCACTTGGCCAGGCAAAGCGCCGATATAGGTCCGCCGATGGCCCCGTACTTCCGCTTCGTCCCGCACGCCGCCCAAAGACAAACGAACAAACTTCCGGCCCGTCGCCTTCGCAATCGACATGCCCAGCGAGGTCTTTCCCACGCCGGGAGGTCCGACAAAACACAGAATCGAACCCTTCGGATTCTTCACAAGCCGCCGTACGGCCAGGAACTCCAGAATCCGCTCTTTGATCTTCTCGAGCCCGTAGTGGTCGCTCTCCAGTACTTCGCGGGCATACTTCAAGTCGCGAATTTCCCGCGTCTTCTGCTTCCACGGTACCGCCAGCAACCAATCGAGATAGTTCCGCGAAACGGTCGACTCCGCTGACATCGGCGGCATCTGCTCCAACCGCTTCAGCTCGGCCATCGCCTTCTCTTGGGCGTCAACGCTCATTCCGGCTGCGTCGATCTTCTTTTTCAGCTCGTCGAACTCGCTCTTCTCGCCCCGGCCCAACTCTTTCTGAATCGCCTTGATCTTCTCGTTGAGGTAATACTCTTTCTGCGCCCGCTCCATCTGCCGCTTGACGCGACCCTGGATCGTTCGGTCCACCGAAAGCTTCTCAATCTCGATGTCCAGCATCTCGGCTACGCGCGTCAGCCGGTCAATCGGATCGAAGATTTCCAGCAGTTCCTGCTTCTCTTCAATCGTCAACTGCAGGTTCGCACCCACCGTGTCAGCCAATTTCCCCGGATCGTCCACCTTGATCGTCGCGATCATGGTCTCGTAGTTCAGGTTCTGACTCAGCTTTACGTACTGCTCAAACAGCGTCGTCACCCGCGTCGTCAACGACTCGAGCGAAACACCGGGGTCGATCTTGCTGGCAAACGTCTTCACGGTCGCGCGGAAATAACCATCCTCCGCACTCACCGAAATCACTTTCGCCCGCTCAAAACCTTCCACCAGCACCTTAATGTTGCCGTCCGACAACTTCAAGCTCTGCACGATGTTGGCAATCGTACCGACGCTGTAAATCTCATCGGGACGCGGTTCATCCACGCTCGCGTCATGCTGCGTGGCTAGAAAAATCTTCTTCTCGCCCGCCAGCGCTTCTTCAAGCGCACGCACGCTGGACTCTCTTCCCACGACAAACGGAGTCATCATGTGAGGGAAGATGACCACGTCGCGGATCGGCATCATGGGAAGCCGTTTCGTTTCGGATTTCTCTCTGGTACTCATTTGGTTACTCTTCTTGATTCGCCTAAACGCGAAAAAGGCTCACCTTTCCGCGGCTGCGCCCTGGAATCCAAGGTCGCCCATGGAAACGAACTGCCAGCCCGGGGTAAAACCCTTCTAGCCCGCCTTCTCAAGCAGGGCAATGTTAATCTTCTGCGAAAGCACCATCTCTTTGGTCACGTGGAACTCCTTCACTTTCTTGTACGAGGGCAAGAAGTACATCAGATCCAACATCAGATCCTCGAGAATCATTCGCAATCCACGAGCGCCCACCTTGCGATCGAGCGCCAAGGCCGCAATCGCTTCCAAAGCATCATCGCTAAACTTTAAGCGGACATTCTCAAACTCAAACAAACGCTGGTACTGCTTGATGATCGCGTTCTTCGGCTTCGACAAAATCTGTACCAGCGTCTCTTTGTCGAGATCGTTCAACACGCCAACCACCGGTAAACGCCCTATGAACTCAGGAATAAATCCATAACGAATCAAATCCGTCGGCTGAATCTCCTGCACCACCAACTCATCGTCACGGCGAATAGGCGTCGCCTTAGCCTGCTTGCCTTCCGCTACCGGAGCGTTGGCATCCACAAATCCCATCTGCCGCTTGCCTACCCGCCGGGACACAATCTTGTCCAAACCAATAAACGCGCCACCACAAATGAACAGGATGTTCGACGTATCCACCGGCGTGAACTCCTGGTGCGGATGTTTCCGGCCACCCTGCGGCGGCACGTTGGCAATCGTCCCTTCCAGAATCTTCAACAACGCCTGCTGCACGCCCTCGCCGGATACGTCCCGGGTAATCGAAGGATTCTCGTCCTTCCGGCAGATCTTGTCAATCTCGTCGATGTAGATGATCCCCGTCTGGCAACGCTGCACATCCCAATCCGAGTTCTGTAACAAACGAAGAATGATGTTCTCGACATCCTCTCCCACGTACCCGGCCTCGGTCAAGGTCGTCGCGTCCACTATGGCAAACGGCACGTCCAGAATCCGCGCCAGCGTCTGCGCCAGCAGCGTCTTCCCCGTTCCCGTCGGCCCGATCAGCAGAATGTTAGACTTCGCTACCTCCACATCCGTGCCCCGTTGCCGGTTCATCTGGATGCGCTTGTAGTGGTTATAGACCGCCACCGCCAGCTTCTTCTTCGTCGCGTCCTGACCAATCACGTATTGGTCCAGATACTCTTTCAACTCCAGCGGCTTCGGCAGTTTCTGGGGTGTCGCGCTCGTGTGTTCGGCTCGGTCATCTTCCAGAATCGAATTGCATACGGCGATGCATTCGTCGCAAATGTACGCCCGCGGGTAGTCACTCGGCGAAGAGATGAGCTTCCCCACAACGTCCTGGCTCTTGTGGCAGAACGAACAACGGAGAGAATCGTCACCTCCCGTGCGTTTCAAGCGGGGACGACCTTAAAATTTTGACTCTTCTGACCTGCGTGCATCTTCGTTTCCTAAATTTCAGTATACCGCTCCACGGCGTTTGCAACCGACCCGTAACAAGAAATCGCCCCACCCAAAAACCCTTACGGCTTCATCATCTCACCCGCCAACAACATCGCCATCGCCCCCCCACGCGGATCCTGCCCCCAAATCGCCGCCCGCTCCAAGTACGCCGCCAACGACTTCTGCTTCCCCGTCGACTCGCACACATCCATCACCGTCCCGTCCGTCCCCGTTCGCGCCAACACCGCCCGCCAAGCCTCCTCCACCGCCGGCTGAAACGTCTTCGCGTCCAACCATCCCGCCCGAATTCCTTTCTTATACGAAGCCGCCACCATCGCCGTCGCCGAAAACTCCGCATACGATTCCGGCCGGTCAATCACCTGGTGCCACATCCCCCGCCCATCCTGCTTGCTCAGCAATGCCGTCGCCAACGCCCGAAAACTATCCAGCACCCGCCCATCCGGCTTCGCCATCGTCTCCAGCAACAGCGCCTGCCCCAATAACGCAAACGCATTCCCCCGCCCCCACGCCGTCTCATCCAGCGGCGAGTGCCGATAAATCCCATCCCCCCGCAAACACAGCTTCTCCATAAACCGCAAATGCGTAATCGCCTTCTCGTACTCCCCCGCCGCCCCCAATATCGGACACGCCATAAATACCGAATCGCTCATCTCGTTGTGTAAGGGCGCAATGATCGCCGCCGCCGCCTTCACCCGCTCCGTCTTCCCCAACGCCGCAAACAATAAATGCCCACTCCCGTGGCTCCCCGTTGCTTTCCCCAACGAATCCTGCCGGCCATCCAAATACGGAGCCACCAGCCGATCCACCAACTCCCGATTCCCCAGCGCCAATTGCCCCATCACCGCAAACGCCGGTATGTACACCACCTCTTTCAACTCCCGCCCATAGACCGCCCCCAACTGCTCTAACACCTGCCGTGGCGTCCGCCCCAACCGCTCCTCCATCCCCAACCGCAGCAGCGACTTCTTCGGCCGGTCAAACGGCGCCCCCCGCGTCACCGGCACCTTCCCCCGTAACGCCTCCACCAATCCCGGGTAATCACTCAGCATCACCACCGCATCCGGCGCAATCACATGCAACTCCCGCCACACCCGATGCGCCTCCCCGTCCTCCCGGTAGGCCACCCCCGACGGTGGAAACACCGGCAACCCCTTCACCGGAACATCCACCACCGTGTACAGCTTCACCAACTGCCGCTTCATCTCCTGCACCCGCGGCAGATCCCCCACCACCGCCACCACCGGCCGATCCTGCCCCCACAACCCCGCCGCTACTATCACGAAGAATATGATCAGTGCCTTGTGCATCTGATTTCTAGCGTATCCTAAGCCTGGAGTCGTTCCCATGCGCTCGTTACTTTTCCTACTCGCCCTCTCCGCCCACGGCCAACCGCTCTTCTTTCGCGGCGTCTCCTTCACCGCCGAACGCGGTGTCCGCTACGAATCCCCCGAAGCCATCGCCCAACTCGACCAACTCTCCCAATTCGCCGTCGACAGCGTAGCCCTCATCCCGTTCGCCTACACCCCCCGCGGCGAAACCAAAATCATGTTTGGCAACGAACGCTCCTGGGAATCCGACGCTGGCATTACCGCCGCCGCTGCCGCCGCCCACGAAAGAAGAATGAAGGTCGTTCTCAAGCCCCAAATCTGGCCGAACAAACCCATCGACCTTACCGACCCCACCAAACGCCGCGAATGGTTCGCCCAATACCGCGCCATGCTCGTCCACTACAGCAAACTAGCCGCCACCATCCACGCCGACCTGTTCTGCATCGGCACCGAACTCCAGTACGCCACCGTCCACGAACCCGAGTTCCGAGCCCTCATCCAAGCCGTCAAACCCCACTTTAATGGTCCCCTCACCTACGCCGCCAACCACGGGGAAGAGTTCGAACGCATCACTTTCTGGAACGCCCTCGACTACATCGGCCTCGATAACTACTACCCCCTCCCCGACAGCCTCGACACCAAACCCCTCTCGACTAAACTCGAAGCGCTCCACAAAAAATACCGCAAACCCATCATCTTCACCGAAGCCGGCTACGCCGCCGCCCTCAACTCCCACCGCACCCCCTGGGAAGACCGCTCCGCACGTCCCGTCCATTTGGAGGCGCAAGCGAAAGCCTATGACGCGCTTCTCTCGGCCTTCTACACCAAACCCTGGTTCGCCGGCGTCTTCTGGTGGAAACTCGGCACCAACGGCTTCGGCGGCCCCCAGGACAACTCGATGACCCCCTGGAACAAACCCGCCATGGACATCATCAAACGCTGGTATCAAACCCGCCGCACGACCACCCCCACCGACTCCCGGCG
>JBBRIO010000120.1:0-11060 GCA_038220855.1 Bryobacterales bacterium
TCATCGAGCAAATCGCCGGCGACCTTCTGCCCAACGCCACTCAAGAGCAGATCGTCGCCACCGGCTTCCTCCGCAACTCCATGGTCAATGAAGAAGGCGGCGTCGACCCCGAACAGTTTCGCATGGAAGCGATGTTCGACCGCGTCGACACGGTCGGCAAGAGCATCCTCGGCGTCACCATCGGCTGCGCGCAATGCCACAACCACAAGTTTGACCCTCTCACCCAGGAGGAGTATTACAAAATCTTCGCTTTCTTGAATGATTCCGCCGAAGGCAGCGCCAGCGTCTATACGCCCGAGCAGCAGATGAAGCGGAACGGGATATTTGAAGCCATCAAAGATCTCGAGCACCGGAACCCGCTGGCGAAACCAGCGGCCCCGCCACAGGTGCCCTGGTTCGCCCTCACCCCCGACGTCGACGACATTTCCACCGGCGGCCAGAAGTACCTCCCCATGGGTGACGGCTCCATGCTCGCCGCCGGCTATGCGCCCACGAAGCACCGCGCCAAAATGGTCGTCAAGACGAAGGAGACCGGCATCAACGCCCTCCGCATCGAACTGCTGAAGGACGCGAACCTCCCGCACGGTGGACCTGGGCGCTCCATCGAAGGCACCGGCGCTCTGACCGAAATCGAACTCGAGATCGCCCCACAGGATGCTCCCGAGAAGGTCGAAAAAATTAAATTCGTCCGGGCCTCGGCCGATTTCGAAATGGCGCCCACCCCGCTCAAGTCCATCTACTGGGATAAGACCGACAACGCGAAGCGACTCCTCGGGCCCATTTCCTACGCCATCGACGGCGACGACAAAACCGCCTGGGGCATCGACGCCGGACCCGGCCGCCGCAACCAACCTCGCCAAGCTATCTTCATTACCGAAAAGCCCTTCGGCTACCCCCAGGGCACCGTCCTGAACATCTACCTCAAACAGAACCATGGAGGCTGGAACAGCGACGACAACCAGAACAACAACCTGGGCCGCATGCGCCTCAGCGCCTCCCTCTCCGCCGAAGCGGCCGCCCCAGTCCCGCAGCCAACCTCCGAGGCCCTGGAAGCTCTCTGGAAGCAGCACCCCGAACCGACCTCGCAACTCGTGATGGCGCGGGGGGACAAGATGCGCGAGACCAAACTGCTCCTTCGCGGCGACTTCCTTAAGCCCGGCAAAACGGTCCAGCCTGGAGTTCCCGCGTTCTTGAACTCCCTGCCCGCCAACGCGGATAGCTCTCGCCTTACCTTCGCCAAATGGATGGTCGACCGGCAGGCTCCGACGACCGCTCGGGCCTTCGTCAATCGAGTCTGGCAGAGCTACTTCGGCCAAGGCTTGGTCACGACGCCCGAAGACCTCGGCAAGCAGAGCGATACGCCGTCCAATGCGGAGCTGCTCGATTTCCTGGCCGTTGAGTTCATGGAGGCGGGCTGGAGCATGAAGAAGCTTCACCGGCTCATCGTCACGAGCGAGACCTACCAGCAGAGTTCCAAGGCCACTCCTGAACTGCTCTCGAAAGACCAGTTCAACCGCTGGCTCGGCCGCGGTCCTCGGTTCCGCGTCGAAGGCGAAATCGTCCGCGACATCACCCTGGCCGCCTCCGGCCTGTTGAATACAAAGATGGGCGGCCCCGCCGTCTACCCAGCCGCGCCGGAGTTCCTCTTCCTGCCGCCCAACTCCTACGGCCCCAAAATCTGGAACGAAGAGAAGGGCGACGAACGCTACCGCCGCGCCGTCTATACCCATCGCTATCGCTCGGTGCCGTACCCGATGCTCTCCAACTTCGATGCTCCGAACGGCGACGTGGCTTGCGTCCGCCGCTCCCGGTCAAACACCCCGCTCCAGGCGCTGACGGCCTTGAACGAACCCATGTTTCTCGAAGCCGCCCGGGCCCTGGCGCTGAAGACGCTCCGGGAGGGGGGCAAGACCGACGCCGCCCGTATCGACTTCGCCTTCCGCCGCGTCGCCTCCCGCCACCCTATGGCGGAAGAGAAGACGGTGCTGCTCGCCATGCTCGAAAAGCAGACCCGGCGCTTCGCCGACGGCAAACTGAACCCGAAAGAGCTCCTCGGCGGCGATCCTCCCACCGGCGTCCCTGCTGCCACCGCCGCAGCCTGGACTACGGTCGCCCGCGTCCTCCTCAACCTCGACGAAACGATCACGAAGGAATAACGACCATGAGCTATAACAGACGTTGGTTCTTCGAACAGTGCGGCGTCGGCCTCGGGGCCATGGCGATGAACGCCCTCGCCTCCGCCAATAGCCAGCAGCCCCACTTCGCCCCGAAAGCCAAACGGGTCATCTTCCTGTTCATGGCCGGCGCGCCGAGCCACCTGGAGATGTTCGACAAAAAGCCCCAGCTGGCCAAGTTCGACGGCCAACTGCCGCCGGCGGAGCTGCTGAAGGGCTATCGGGCCGCGTTTATCAATCCAAACTCCAAGCTCCTCGGGCCCAAGTTTCCCTTCGCGAAATACGGGCAGAGCGGGGCGGAACTCAGCGAGCTTCTGCCCCATCTGGGCAAGGTCGTCGACGACATCACCATCGTCAAGAGCATGTCGACGGACGCCTTCAATCACGCCCCTGGGCAGCTGCTTATGAATACTGGCGGTATGATCTTCGGCCGTCCCAGTATAGGGTCCTGGGTCACCTATGGGCTAGGCAGCGAGTCGAAGGACCTTCCAGCTTTCGTGGTCTTCTCTACCGGGAAAAAAGGGCCCAGCGGCGGCAACTCCTGCTGGGGCTCGGGCTTCCTGCCGACCTCCCACCAGGGGGTTCAGTTCCGCTCCACCGGCGACCCCGTGCTTTACCTCTCGAACCCGGCTGGCGTGGATAGCGAGCTGCAGCAGGACTCGCTCGAATCCATCAAGCGGCTGAATCAGATGCGTCTCGATTCCACCGGCGACCCTGAGATCGCCACCCGCATTTCCAGTTACGAAATGGCCTACCGGATGCAGATGAGCGCCCCCGGCGTCATGGACCTGACCCAGGAGCCGAAGCACATTCTCGACATGTACGGAGCCGACCCGGCCAAGCCCAGCTTTGCGAACACGGTGCTGCTGGCCCGGCGCTTGAGCGAGAAGGGGGTCCGCTTCGTCCAGATCTTCCACGAAGCCTGGGACCAGCACGGCAACCTCGTGAAGGATATTAAGCAAAACTGCAAAGATACCGACCAAGCCTGCGCGGCCCTGATTCAGGATCTGAAGCAGCGCGGGATGCTCGACGATACGCTTGTCATTTGGGGCGGCGAGTTCGGCCGGACCCCGATGGTTCAGGGCGGCAGTGATGGACGCGACCACCATCCGAACGCCTTCACAATGTGGATGGCGGGCGGCGGATTCAAGCGCGGCTTCACCTACGGCGAGACCGATGAACTCGGCTTCAACGTGGCGAAGGACAAGGTGCATGTCCACGACCTGCACGCGACGATTCTCAATCAACTCGGCTTCGACCATCTGAAGCTGACGTACAAATTCCAGGGCCGCAACTTCCGCCTGACGGACGTCCACGGCGAAGTGAAGCGAGACCTGCTGGCTTCCTAGATCACGACGCCGTCGCGGCGGAGGATCCGGGCCACGGGAGTAAACGGCGGGATCGGCATCGGCTCGATCAAGTTGGTGCCCGCCTGCCGAAAGCTCAAAAACGGGCGTTGCTCACCGGTTCGATAGTAGTAACTCAGATAGGCCATGTCGCAGGCCGTATAGTCGGAAAACCACTGATCGGCGTCGGTGATTCCCACCTCGCGAAACAACTGCAGGGCGTAGGCCGCCGCTTGGCGTTCATAAGCAATAATTGCGGGCAGGTCCCCTTCGGCCACCGGAGGCTCCCGCAGACGTCCGATATCAAAGGCCTCCGGGTGGACGTTCCATTGCACCGTATGGCCGAACAGATGGCCGAGTAGAAACAACCGCTCCTCCGGGCCGAGAAGGTGGTCGAGGTGAATCTCCGCGCCGTTCAGGTCACCCGTTAGAGGGTCCTGAATATCGCGGGTCACTACCAGGATCCCGTACGCGGATTCAATTCGGGCCCGCACCCGCTCACCGTAAGCAGAAAAGAGAAGCATTCGCAGTATTATTAGACCAGATGGACCCGCTGCCCGATGTAACAACGACCCAAGCCGATGCAATCGTCCGGCGCGGCAACTCCGAAGAAGGGCGTTTCGTCTCCGGCACGCTCCTCGGTGGCCGCTACCGGGTGATCGGTCTGCTGGGCGAAGGCGGGATGGGGGAGGTCTACCGGGCGACCGATCTGGCGCTGGGTCAGTCCGTCGCCCTGAAATTTCTGCCCGAGGCCGCGGCCAAAAACGACCGCCTGCTCGAACGGTTCCAAGGCGAAGTCCGGGTGGCCCGCCAGGTCTCCCATCCCAATGTATGCCGCGTGTATGACATCGGCGAAGTGGACGGGATCCCGTTCCTTTCGATGGAGTATGTCGACGGGGAAGACCTCTCGACCCTTCTGCGCAGGATCGGCCGATTGCCGGCGGCCAAAGCCACGGAAATTGCCCGCAAGATCTGCGCCGGGTTACAGGCGGCGCACGACAAAGGAGTGATCCATCGCGACTTGAAGCCGCAGAACATCATGCTCAACAAAAAGGGCGAGGTGATGATTCTGGACTTCGGATTGGCGGCGATTGCCGACCAACTTTCCGGACCAGAGGCGCGCAACGGCACCCCCGCCTACATGTCGCCGGAGCAATTGAAAGGGACCGAGGTAACAGCCAAGAGCGACATCTACGCTCTCGGCCTCGTGTTGTACGAGTTGTTCAGCGGCGTACGGCCTTACACGGCCGGAACGATTCAGGAGTTGATCGCGCTGCAGGAGTCGGCTCGGCCGAGCAGCGTCAGCTCGCTGGCGGCGGACGTAGACTCTGCGGTAGAGCGAGTGATTCAACGCTGTTTGGATCCGAATCCGGCGCGGAGGCCGGCTTCGGCCCGGGCCGTGGCAGCGGCGCTGCCCGGAGGCGACCCGTTGGCGGCCGCGCTGGCCGCGGGCGAAACGCCGTCGCCCGAAATGGTCGCCGCCGCCGGGGCTACCGACGGGCTAGCCCTCAAATACTCCATCCCCTGCCTGGCGGCTATCGTGCTGTGCCTAGCCGTCTTGCCCTGGATCCGGCAACAGCAGTACGCGATCCACCGCGCCCCCACGGAGTTTCCTCCCGAGGTGCTGGCTCAGAAAGCTAGAGAGATTTCCGCGCGCTTTGGGTACACCCAGAAGCCAGCTGACACGGCGGTCCGGCTGCTCGAGCGACCCCTGTTGCTGCGGCACCTTCAAACTCTCCCGCAGAGGGATTGGGACCGTTGGCTGGCGGCCGAGGGGCCGGGGCTGGTGCAATATCGAGAGGCGACAGCCCCGCTGGCGTCGCTGCCGCGAGGAACGGTAACGGAAACAAACCCAGCGCCAATTGCACCCGGAATGGTGCAGGTAGAGCTCGACAGCCAAGGCCGACTGCGGGGGTTCGGCGGCGTGCCCTACTCGATTGCCCCGGCGGGACAAGTGCTGGCGACAGAAGAGATTTTTCGAGCGGCCGGGCTCGACCTCAGTCAGTTCGCCTCGGCCCAGGCGCTGCAAAGCCCAACCAGCCCAGCCGAGCAGTTCCAAGCTTGGCGGGGCCCCCACCCCGTGATTCCCGCCACGGAGTTGGTGGTGCAGATCGGTTCGTGGAAGGGGCAGGTGACCGAGGTGAAAATCCGGTGGCCTTGGATGAAGGACGGAGGCGGGGATTTAGCCAGCCTGCTGCAGCGAATCATCTCGATTGGAGGGCTTGGCATTGGGACTTTCTTCGTTCTGCTCCTCTCGTGGCGGAACTGGAAGGCGGGACGAACCGATCGGCGGGGCGCTCGGCGGGTGGCGGTCGTCGCCGGACTTCTGGTGGTGTTGACTTGGCTGAGCAGCTTGCATTTCGTTCCGGCAACGAGCTTTATCGCGATGATCTTTGACATTTTGGCGCAGGGGTTGTTTTTCGGTGCCATTCTGTGGCTGGTTTATCTGGCGATTGAGCCCTCGCTGCGGGCGCGGTGGCCGCAATCGATTGTGACGTGGAACCGAGTACTCGCCGGGCAGTGGAAAGACCCGCTGGTGTGGAGCCATGTGCTGATTGGCGGGGCGGCAGGGTTGGCGCTGATGATGGCGGTAATGGCGTCAGATGGCCTCCGCCTGGGAACGCAGGGACCGGGGGCCGGAGGCTGGGACTCCGAACTTCTCGGGACGCGGCGGTGGTTTAGTGGGATCGGCGGTTTGCTGGTGGGCAGTTTACAAGCGGGGCTGCTGCTATTCCTGGTGATGAGCGGACTTCGAACGCTTCTGCGCCGCGACTGGATCGCGGTGCTGGTGATGGCCTTAATATTTGCGGGGCAAGCAAGCGGCAGCAGCCAACCGTCGGATTGGGCGGTGACGTTTACCACCTACGTGGTTCTCTTTTCGGCGCTGAGCTTCCTCATGTTAAGGTTGGGGCTGATCGCGATCATTGCGGCGATGTTTTTCTTCAACTGTGCGAACACCCTGGTATTGGGGCTGGACTGGAACGCCTGGTACGCTCCCACCGGATTAGCAACTTTTTTCCTGATACTGTCGATAAGCGTGCTAGCGTTCTGGCGTTCATTAGGCGCCCGGGATTTAGTTGAATTTCCCGACGATTTTGTTCGTTGATTCCGCGTTACCACTCGTGAGGCTATCTATGCTCCTTCGATTCACCATTTTGTTTGCCGGTGCCAGCGCCCTTTGGGCGGCCCCCGTGCCGCCATTCACCCTGAAAACGGTGGATCGCGCTCCGGTGAATAGGCCGATGGCGCGGGTCAGCCGGCCGACCGAGTTTTGGATGGGTCCAATCTCAGAGGCCGAGCGCGCCCCGAAGATGCTGAAGCCCGGGGTGATGCGCGCCGGGGTACATCGGCTGGGCGGCGATGAGTTTTTGGGCCGCGGGCAGTGGAGCGAGTTGCCGGACGGGCGGGCCATGTTTCAGGCGGCGCTCCGGTCGCCGGGAGCGATCGGCCTGAGGCTTGAGTTTGTGAATTTCGCAGCCGGTGCCGGACGGGTTTGGCTGTATCCAGGCGACGAAACGCACCCGACGCGGCCGATTGGTCCATACGAAGGCGGCGAGGACACTTGGTCGGGATTAGTCGAGGGCGAGTCGGTGGTGTTGGAGTTCGAGGCCGCGGCGGGGGCGCCGCGGATGCTGCCGTTCCAATTGGGCAGGATCAGCCATATCTCGGCGAACGTCGGCACGTCGGCGGCTCCGCGAGCGGCGGCGCTGAGCTGCAACCTGGATGTGACTTGCTACCCGGAATGGGCGGACAAGGCCAAGGGCGTAGCGCGCTATCTGTTTGAGACGAGCGGCGGCGGGGCGCTTTGCTCGGGTTCGCTCATCAACACGAGAAACAACAGCGGAATTCCCTACTTTCTGACCGCGGATCACTGCATCAGCAACGAAGCCGAAGCGCGTTCGGTACAGGCGTTTTGGTTCTATCAGTCGAGCGTTTGTAACGGGGCACCGCGGAGTCTGCGGGATGTGCCGACGACGTCGGGGGCGGCATATATGGCGGGCGGTTCGATGGAGCAAGGTGATTTCACGCTTCTCCGGTTGACCGGGACGCTGCCGAACGGAGTGACGTTTGCGGGTTGGGTTCCGGAGGAGTTGCCGATTGGCGCGAACGTTACGGGGATTCACCACCCGACCGGCGACTATAAGCGGGTCTCCTTCGGAAACCGGAGGACGCCTGCTCTGGTGCGAGGCTGGCCAGAGCCGAAGTTCTACACGATCAATTGGCGGCAGGGCGTGACCGAGGGCGGCTCCTCCGGCTCGCCGCTATTCAACGACGACGGCTTACTTGTCGGGACTCTAACGGGAGGGGAAAAATCGCCTGAGGGGAAAGACAAATGTGACGTGACTCCGGCCCTCAGTTGGTACGGAAGATTTTCGACTGCCTTTCCGACTTTGCAAGGATTTCTAGAGGAACGGACGTTGGGCCCGACGCCTACGCCGCCTCCGACCGGAGGAGGGACCACCGGAACGTTGCTGGCCAGCAACGTTCCTGCCAATTTCACAGTGGGGCCGGTGGCGGGCGCTTCGTTGCTGCCGGGGATCTATCGAGTCGACGTTCCGCAAGGCGCGACCCGGCTGGAGATTCGACTGCGGACGACCACGCCGAACGTTGACATTGACTTGTTCGCCCGGGCGGGCAGTGCGCCGATCATAACGGAAGGTCGCGTGACGTCGGATTTCTCCGCCGCGACCGACAGCGGCGACGAGACGATTGTGATTACCCCGACTTCGTCGCCGGCGCTGCGACCGGGGACGTATTTTATCGCGATGGCCCTGTTTACTACAGGAGTAGAGGCAAGAGGTACTTTGACGGCAATCGCCACTGGAGGGGGATCGACAACTCCACCTCCGACGACCTCGACGACGGTGGCGCTGACGTCTGGCGTAGCGCGGGCGATTACACTCGAGCCGACTACGGTGGGCACGTTGCTGACCGGCAGCAACGCGTATCGCATTGAGGTGCCGCAAGGAGCGACGCGGTTGGAGATCCGACTCGAGACGGAGACGCGGAACGTAGACGTCGACCTATTTGCCCGATTCGGGCAGGAGTCAGTGGTCGCCGATCGAGCGGTTCTGGCGGACCATCGGTCCGAAGGGGACGCGGCGAACGAGGTTATCACGATTACGCCTTCGTCGACCCCGACGCTGCGGGCGGGAACGTATTTCATTCATCTCGGCGTGTTTACGGCGAATACTCGAATTTTGACGCGGCTCACGGCTACGGTGACGGGCGGGACAGCGCCGCCACCAGCCTCTGGCGCGACAGTATTGACGTCCGGTACGGCACGGGCGATTACGCTTGAACCGACCACGGAGGGGACGCTGCTCGGCGGCGGCAATGCCTATCGCATTGATGTACCACAAGGTTCGACACGGTTGGAGATCCGGCTGGAGTCCCAGACTTCCAACGTCGATGTGGACTTGTACGCTCGGTTCAACGCCGAGTCCCAGGTGGTGAATCAAGCCGTGGTGGCTGACCATCGATCGGAGGGACCGGGTGGGAACGAGGTGATCACAATCACCCCGACTTCGAGCCCTGCCCTGCGGTCGGGCACCTACTTCATCAACTTGGGCATATTTACGGCCAATACTCGGATTTCGGCGCGGCTGACGGCCACCGTCACCGGGGGAGGGACCACTCCGCCGACGACCCCGCCGCCCGCGGGCGGGAATCGGACGCTGGTTTCGGGAGCGCCGAGCACGTATTCGTTTGAGCCCGTGAGCAGCCCGCAGCTGTTCACCTCCGATAGCGCATACCAGATTTCGGTTCCGGCGGGGGCGACCCGGCTGGAGGTACGGATTAGTACGACGACGCCGGGAGTGGACGTGGATCTGTACGTGAGAGCGGGCGAGGTGCCGCGGGTGAGCAGTGGCGCAGTACAGGCCGATTATTCGTCCGAGGGGGACACCGGAGACGAGACGATTGTGATCACGCCCCAGTCGACGCCACCGCTCCGCGCTGGGACGTATTTCATCGCGTTGGGCGTCTTCACGCCAAACATCCGGATAAACGGCACGGTGCTGGCTACGGTAACCACGGCGGGCTCTTCCAACACGGTGGGGCAACCGCTGATTGCCGGGCTTCTGCAACGGTTTGCGATTGCGCCGGTCAGTTCGGCGGCTCTGGTGAACGACCCCTCGTTTCGGATAGACGTCCCGTCGGGGACGGGCCGAGTTCGGGTCTTATTGCAGACGACGACGCCGAATGCGGATGTGGACCTCTACGCTCGATTTGCGCAAGCCCCGGCCATAGCTGGTGGGGCGGTCGTGGCCGATTACAAATCGGAAGGTTCAGCCGGAGATGAGAGCTTGGATATCACGCCGCAGTCGACGCCGGCGTTACGGAGTGGAACGTTGTTCATCTCGTTGGGTTTGTTTGCGACGGGGGTGCGAGTAGAAGGATCGGTGGTCGTCTACATCGACACCGCCGCGACGCCGCCGCAAAACGCGGTGGAGCTGACTTCGGGAGTACCGGGAAGATTTACGCTTCCGGCGACGGCTTCGCCTGCGCTTTACTCGGGGACGTCCGGGTTCCGGATCCAGGTGCCAGTGGGAGCCACCAGCTTGACGGTTCGGTTGAATACGACGACGCCGAATGCGGATGTGGATCTGTATGTTCGCCGAGGTTCGGATGTTGACTTGGGCGACGGCGAGATTCTGGCGGACTTCTTTGCGGAGGGGCCGACTGGAAACGAATCGCTGACGATAACCAGGACATCGAGCCCGCCTCTGGAGCCGGGTACGTACTTCATTGGGCTGGGTAACTTTGCGCGAAACACGCAGGTAACCGGAGTCGTAACCGCGACAGTGGAACGAGCCCCGTCGGCACCTGCGGCAGGAGCAAACCAGCGGCTGACGTTCGGCCAGCCATCCTCTTGGCGGTTTGCGGCGGTCGCAGGCCCGACATTACTTTCTGGCGAAAGTGCGTTTCGGCTGGATGTGACGAATGTGTCGCGGATGGAGATTGAACTCAAAACGGATACCCCGGGAGCGGACTTGGATTTGTACGTCCGGTACGGTTCTCCGCCCGTGGTTCAGAACGGCACCGTGGTGGCTGATTTCAGTTCCACGGGGTTGACCGGGAACGAAAAGATCACGATCTTCCCCGGAGCGAACTCGCCGCTGCGGTCGGGAACGTACTACGTGGCGATGGCGGTCTTTACACCGGGCGTGGCGACTTCGGGAACGCTGTTGGCGAAGGACTTGTCCGGCGGCAGCACGGAGGCGCTGAAGCTTTCGGCGCGGCGCAAGTTCGGGGAGAAGGCGACGGAGACCGAGCTCAGCAAGTCGACGCAGCCGGAGGACCCGATGCCGGCGGACGGGCGGCAGCCGCTTAAGGGGAAGTACGGTCCGATACGGGAGCAGGAGTAGCTTCGGCACGGAGGAGTTCATAGACGCCCACGGCCACCGATAGGGTGGCCGGGCCGATGAAGAGTCCCAGGAAGCCAAAGGCCTGCACCCCGCCGAGGATTGCGAAGAAGACGAGCAACGGGAGGAGGTTGACGCGTCCGCTGACGATCTACGGCCGGCTGAGGTTATCG
>JBBRIO010000121.1:0-11058 GCA_038220855.1 Bryobacterales bacterium
ACAGGGCGAATGCCCCTGCCAGAATCGGAGTGGCCCAGTTCCTTCCGCGACGACCATTAATCTGTGAGTTCGGTTTGATATCTTCCATGGGTTTCACTTGTCGTGCTCCTGCAAAATATGTTTGCAATCGACGAGCCAAACAATAAGCCCTTATAAATCATGGCCTTGAAAGCACCGTATTCTTGCGGTGTCTAGCAACTGGACAGATACCACCGCCGCATCGTTCGAATTTGCAACGGCCCGGGGGGGAGCAGCCCCCCTTCAGCGGTTCGGGCGAGAGGGGGGGCTAGCGGAAATTAGCGGTGAAGATGGTATCGGTCGTCCTTGTGAGATCACTGGAGAGCGCAAGGCCGACGCAGCCTCAATCGCGCTCCGAGTTCACCTCCACCCCGCAACGCGCCAAACCAAGCTCACGCGAGCCTAACCCACAAACGCGAAGCCACCCTCGAAGAGTTTCCCTGGCTCGGCCAAAATCCCGTCCGCTCTCTCGACCCGAATTCCTCTCTCGATAGCGTCACTCTCGCCGAACCCTAAACAGCTCAAGCGGTCGAACTTCTCGTCTACCTCGAAGATGAAACCGCCCCCTATCGCAAACTGTCGCGATGCCCAACCACCGAGAGTCGTTGCCGCGATGGGGGCTCTCCGGCTCGCGGAGGCGGCACTAACTGTAGCGCCCGCTCCGCCGCGGCCAGCGCTCCCGGCTGATCCCCATCAATTGCCGCGCCACCGATAGGCCCAGCCACGCATCCAGATCTTTCTCCTCCGACGCCGTCACCGCCTGCCCGCAGTAGCGGGCCGCCAACGCCGGATTCCGCAACTCTCGCACCTCGCACTCGATCAGCCAACGGCAGGCCCCAACCAGGTGGGTGATCGACGGCTTCGGAGCCGCCGCCAACGGAATAAGCAGGGCCAATCCTTCCGCCGTCCGCGCCTTGGCCTCCGCCTGCTTCCCGGCTTTGACCAGCAGACTGCCCGAACGCACGAGCATCTCCCCGCGCAAGTACAGGTAAATCCGATTCCCAGGATCCAATTGCAGTAACGTCCGGTGGGTCTCGGCCGCTGCCAGGAAGTCCTTCGCCGCCGCGTCGTTCTCGCCCGCATACGAGTGGACCGGGCCCCGCGCCCGATACAGGCCGCTCAGCTGATAACGGGCCGACGTGTTCGCCGGATCAATCGCGGTCCATACCTAAAACTCCTCGGCTCTCCCCAAGCTCTTGATCGCCGCTGGGTAATCCCGAATCTGCCCCTGCATAAAGCCAAGGTTGTAATAAACTTTGGCTTCCAGCTTCCGCGCTTCCAACCCTTGCCGCTCGATTTCCGGCAGTTCGCCTAGCCCGGGCCTCCGCCTCGCGCAGTAAGCGAATCGAACGGACCGAGTCGCGCGGCCCCCACGGGAGTGCCGCGCCCATCCGGGTCTGCGCGGCCTGCCAGATCACCGCCGGTCGCCCGGGACTGTCCGCCAACAATACGTCCAACTGTCCCGCCGACTCAGCGTCCAGCTGGTCTCTCCGCGCAGGGTCCACCGTTTCAATCGTCCCGCCCCCGGACCCCAATAGGTTCGCCTGAAACTCCAACGCTTCGGCCAGTTCCATCCGAGCCGCTTCGTCGCTGGGCAGCTCCGCCACCAATTTACGCAGTTCAGCCACGCGCCTTCCAGCTGTTCGAATCCCTCCGTCGCGGCTCCTCCGAACCCTTTCGTCCCGCCCTGATGCAGGCGCAAGATCGCCGTGGCGCGTCGAGCTCGCCGGTTGGTTGGCTCCGCGCGGAGTACCGGTTCCATTACCCGCAGCGCCTTGGCGTAAGTCTCGAGCGCGGCGGGGCGATCTCCCAAACTGGAACGGTACGGGTTCCCCAAAACATCACCCAGTTTCTGATAACCTTCCCCCACCTGCAGCTGTAGCTCCCGGTCCCCCTGAGACTCCCGCGCTAATTCGTCCAAGTAACGCAGGGAGCGCTCCACCACCTCCCGCTGCAATGGCGTCGAACCCGGAATGGGTTGCAAACCGCTGTGAATATCTCCCACTAAATAGTTCGCCATCTGCCGCACTTCCACAAAGCGGCGTTGCGCGATTTTGGCCTACGATCGGGAGTAGATTGCGGCCCCCGCCAAGCTCACGGTCGTCAATACGGCCAGGGTATCCGGAACCCAATGCCGACGCAGGAATTTTCCCGCCACATACCACGCTGTCGCCGCCCGCGCGCGCACCGGGCGGCCGTCCAGATACGCGCGCAGATCATCCGAAAGCTCCGCCACGCTGCCATACCGTTCGCTTAACCCGGTCCGCGTGGCCTTCTCCAAAATCTTCGCCAAATCCCCGCCGGCGACACCCGATAACTCGCGCACCGATACCGATCGGGCTGCCGCCCCCGCCTCTGTGATCTGCTCTTCGGGGGGAGACATTTCGCCCGCCGTAATTCTTCTCATCAAGTCGACCGGAGAGTCACCGAAGGGCCGCGCGCCAGTGATTTGCTCGTACAGCAGCACTCCCAACGAGAATACGTCCGCCTGGGTAGTCACGGGTCCGTGGTGCAGAGCCTCGGGGCTGGCGTAGCGGGGCGTGACGAAGCGGAATAAGGTGACCGAGTCGTCCGCGCCCGCCTCCGGTAGTAGCCGGGCCGTGCCAAAATCGAGTAACTTCGGTTCGCCCGCTTCATCCACCAGAATGTTGCTCGGCTTCAGATCCCGGTGTACCACTAAGTTATGATGGGCATATTCCAAGGCGGCGCAGATCTTCAGAAACAGTTGCAGCCGTTCGGGCACTCCTAACTTTCGCGCATCGGCGTAAGTATCGAGCGGATCCCCCTTCACATACTCCATCACCAGGTAAGGCACCTCGCCCTCGCTCGTCACTCCACTGTCGAGTAACTTCGTGATGTTCGGGGGCTGTAGGTGGGCCAGAATCTGCCGTTCCGCCCAAAATCGTTCGAGGAAATACGGCCCGGCCAAGTGGGGCGCAATCAGCTTGAGGGCTGCTTCCTGCTCGAACTCCCCGTCGGCGCGGCGTACCAACAGCACCGACCCCATGCCCCCCGTCCCCAGTAAGCGCACCGTCTCCCACGGCCCATATCTGCCTCAGTGGCCACTTCATCCACCGGGAGCGCCACCGCCCGGCTAGTGGCAGCATGCTCAGCCACCACCGCCCCCAGCAGAGACAAAACTTCAGCGGCCAGAGAATGGTCCGGACCACACTCGGTCCGGACCCACTCTGCCCGCTCTTCCCCAGACAGCCCGGACGCCACAGCGAAGAGTCCGACAACCCGGTCCCATCTCTCTTCGCCGCTGTCCATCAAGTCACCCTCGCTCCATCCAGACTTACACTACGGAACCAGCCAACTCGAGATTGCCTGCCAACCGCTCGTGGCCGTATCCCCGTTGTTGCGGGACGCCCCCCATACCGTCTTGTTACCGCTGAACGCGGCCTTCATCGTGTAGTTCACCGTTACGGTCACGGTGTTCCCACTCGAAGAAACCGTGGTCCCGGTTCCGTTAATGGTGCACTGGCTATTGGAAGCAGTTCCGGCCACGCCCGGAGTTACCGCCGGAGCCAAACCCGTGCCGGGGTCGTCTACTAAGAAGATGATATTAGCAGCCCGCGCATAGGCAATGTAACACGCGTTCCGGCCGTCCAGCGCGCTGTTGATCAGCACGTTGAGGATGCCAAGGTCGGCGACGCCCGCCGCACTGGTGAAGGTAAATGTGGCGGCCTGAGTGGCCGTGGTCACTTGCGGTTGCACCGCATCGCCCACCGAAAGGGGAGTCGCAGGCAACGGCGGCACCGACTTGGTACCCACCGAACGCCAGCCGGAGTTGGCCGCAATCGCGTCCCGGGCCGCCGAGTAAATCAGCTTCCGTCCGCCGAAGGCCGCGGAAAACGTCATGTTCAACGTCATCGAAAGGGAGTTGCCGCTACCGGTGGCCGAGGAGCCCGCCGCATTGATCGTGCACTGCGTATTGCTTACGGTACCGGTCGCGCCCAGCGTGATCGGCCCAAGTAAGTCGGCACCGTTGTCAGTCACTAAGTAAAGAATGTTCTGCGGTCGGACATAGGCGACGTAACAAGCGTTCCGCCCGTCGAGCGCGGAGGCAACCAGGACGTTGATAATGTTCAAGTCCGCGAAGCCGTTGGCGTCCGTGAAGGTGAACGTCATCGTCTGCTGCGCGCCCGAACTGAACGCTGGCGACACGGTTCCCACCCCCGGGATGCCGTTCGGCGGCTGGTTGGTCAGCGAGAAGTTCGTTGAAGCCGTACTCACCCCCGTAATGGCCGCCGCGGCGTTGTACGTTCCAACGATTCCGTTCGCGGTGAAGGCTGGAGCCGTGGCGATTCCCGATGCATTCGTCAGCACCGAAACGGCCCCGCCGTACGAACCGCTGGCACCCGAGCCCGGCGCGGAAAAGGTAACTGGAACTCCGGCGATTGGCGCCAAAGCGGTCGTGCGGACCAGCGCCTGCAGCGCGGTGCCGAAGGCCGTATTGACGAACGTGCTTTGCCCGCTACCAGCTTGTGCGACAATCGCAGCCCCGGTGGGCAAGTTATAGTGATTGAAATTCACATTAGGCAGGTTGAGCGCGGAAGCGACGATCGTGTATGCGCCCGCCGTGCCGCTGCTGATGTATGTCGGTGCGGTGGCGATGCCGAGCGCGCTCGTAGAAACCGTAATCCTCAGGCCGAATCCCGTGAAGTCGCCCGCCGTAGCCGTGAAGGTCACGTTAATCCCGGGGCTCGGCTGGCCGGTCCCATCTCGCACGCTCACTTGCAGGGGCAAGCCGAGCGCCGTGTTGACGTAGCTGGCCATCGGCAGACTATTGGCCGTCATGGCAGTCGGCGCAGCCTGCACCGTATTCATTTTCACGAGGAACGCATCGCCCTGCCCGTTGTTTACGGTTTGAAACCCGCTCAGTGCGGACAGCGTTGTGCCGCTGCTCTCTCCCGCGACGTAGGCGGCGAGGTCACTATCCACGGCGATCGCCCGGCCGGTGGCATTATTATCGTTAGTCCCGTTGATGCCCCCGAGGAAGCTCGAAAAAAGCACCGCGCTGCCAGCCGCATTAAACCGCGCCACATAGGGTCCGTTGCCACCCGGAGCGTTGCTGGAAACCTGGTTCACCAGGGCCAGACCGCTGCCGGAATTGCCCGTGACCAAGGCGGTGCCGCTAGCGGCATGAACGGCCACCGCCTGCACATCCGCGTTCTGCCGGTTCCCCCCGCAAAACAGGGTGGAGTAAGTGGTCGTGCCCGTCGGGCCGAGCTTGGTGAGAAACCCGCAATTATCATATAGGTCAATCGTATTTCTGACCCGCGTGACTTGAGCGGCGCCTACCGTCGTCGGAAACAAGCTGTCAGCGGAGTTGATAGGGTTGGGCTCTGAAGTGCCTCCAATATACGCGTTGCCCCCGTTGTCGAGCGCAATGCCTTGGCCGTAGTCGTTCCCCGTTCCACCGAACACCCGGATATACGCAGCCGGGCCGGCTCCCGGAGTGAACTTCATCGCGAACGCATCGTAGTACTTCGGACCATCTGCCGGGCAGTTCCGGCAACCGCCGCCGAAGACATGATCTCGCGTGGAACCGGCCAAGTAAACCGCGCCCGCATTATCCACCGCGACACTGGCAGCTGTGATAGCCGGTTGTGTGCTAGTCACTGTTCCGCTTAGGCGGGGGATGCCAATGTAAGTCGAGTAGGCCAAGGTTCCGTTGGCGGCCAGCTTCGTGAGAAAGCCTTTGTTCAGGTTACTGTCCTCCAGAAGGTCGCCGACTAGGGCGTCGGCGGTCACCGGAAAGCCGAAATTGGCGTACAGGCCTTGATCAAACGAACAAGCCGTGAAGTTAAGCGAATAGTTCGTTGCGGATTGTGTGGTCCCAGTCACGAACATTTCATTCGCCGCATTCACCGCAATTCCGTAAGCGATATCATATCCAGTCCCGCCCAGATAGGTCGAGTAAACCATTGCTCCCGTAGGGCTGAGTTTGGTCACGAAGGCATCCGGAAGCCGGCTATCCACCAAAGACCCAGGCGCACAGGGACCGGGCCAAGTGGTGGTGCGGACCCGGCTGCGGATGGGCTGGAAGGCATTCGATGTCGTAGGATAAGCTGGACTCCCCGTCTCGCCGGCCAAGTAAACGTTGCCCGCCGCATCCACAGTGACCGCGTAGGCCCTCGTGCCGCCACCTAGTTGTGTGAAGTTCGCTCCGCCAAGATAGGATGAAAAGAGCGCGCGCGAACCGGTCGGGTCAAACTTGGTGACAAACGCCCAGGACGCGACGGACGGATTCGTCGAAGTCGTGCCGCACGGAAATGGAACGGTCGCCTCGCAGCCACTTTGGTTCGTAACAGGGAAGTTTGCCGCGAGTGTCTCGCCCACCATCCATATGTTACCGCTGCCATCGACGGCCACGCCGCGGGCGATATCGGCCCAGTTGCCGCCCAGGTACGTGCCGAAGATCAGCACCGGGTCAATTACCAACCGCCGCGTCTTGTCATACTTACCCACGCGAAAGCCAAACGCGTTCCCCGCTTTGAGTTCGTACGCCGAGGCCACCGCTTCCCGCTTGCCATCCGCCGAGAGTTGATAGGTCACCGGCCTGGCAAACTGCATCTTGCCTCCGCCCGCCGCCGTTATCTCGAGCTCACCCCCTGCCAGCACCCGCCGCTTCCATCCCGCTCCCACCTGCATGGCGATGCTCCGCGGGTCCGCCCCCGGTGCCACTTCGAAATCGTATTCCAGCTGCTTCCCCTGTCCGTAGTAGACAAGGTCCACCCCAGGGAGCACGCCCCCGTAGCGGACGGCCCGAAAGGTGGGGAGATTCGTCCGCCACTTGCTTGGATCACTGCCCGACAGATAGCTCACCGTTCCCGGCAAACGGTCCTGGCCGCTCGGCTTTACTTGCCGGTTTGCCCCTTTCACCTGCAGCGAAAGCGTATCTTTTTCAAAAACGAGATAGGCGCCGGCGGGCGTCAGTTCAATCGCATGGTTCCGCCCACGCGCCGAAAACTGGCCCTCATTTGAGGCGCTGAACGCCAGGGGAAGCTGGCCAAGGTGTTTCAGGTCGGCGGCACCGGCCACCCCGGCTAAAGGAATAAGAAGAGCGGCAAGGCTGCTCAAGCGAGAAGCTGACATCGGGATTTACCTTCCTTGAGCGGATCGATTACAGGCCACTCAATCACCGGAGGCGAGATACTTGCGCAAGATGACTCATCTTCCGCAATTGTTTCGCCAGGCCACTTTCCCGGTCTCTCCCCTCCGTAAGCTCACCTCCCGTCATCGATCCCCACTTGCACCCGCTCCTCCCTCATTTCGAGTTGGTTCCGCGTTTCTTTGTCGGCAGCGTCCCCAACTTGGCCGCGCCCTCCTCGATAGAAAAATCGCCCGCGTCGGCAGCGCCGACTATCCTCAGGAGACCCGCAGACCGTCGTCGGTCGGAGTCGGGCGTGATTCCGCACGCGCAGGGGCTTCGTTCCAACTCCTGGTTGGATATCGGACACGGGAAATCGTAACCGAAATTGGATTCCAATGACGAGCTCGCCTTGCGCCCTGTCAAATCCGGGCTGGATTCTGCGGTGCCTGACCGGGCTTTGACACCAGGTCCGCCTAGCCGCCCGCGTATCTCGCGATCAAAGGAGCGGGGGGCAAACGATTAGCCAGTTACCCCACGAGGTAGCCGTTCAAACCGCCGCTCCCGCTGGTAACCCGCCCCGCGCTGTTCCTTCTTCCTTCCGCAATTGCGACTCTATGCCCAGAGCCATTCGACAAACCAACCCCACCGTTATTCAGTGGCTTGGATGCCGGCCTTCGCCGCCAGCTTCTGGTGCTTGGCCATCAATTCGAAAGATTCCTTGGCGGCCCGGCGAGCCCGCATGGCTTGCCCACGGGTCCTGTCGATAGGAGCTTGGACCATCGCGGGCCATTTATACTTCATGGCATTGTAGCCAGTACGGCTGGCCAGTTCGTCGGCTTCCTGCTCGTGCTTTGCGGCCTTCGCCTCGAAATCTCGGCCCCGGGCTTCATAATGGCTCGCCACTTCGAGATGCTCAGATGAGGTCTTGGCGTCTTGCGCAAGCCGTTGCAACTGGCGGTCCTCCATTAGCTTCGTTGAAACGCTAGCGCCAACCAGCGAGAGGGCGCCGAGAGCGATGAGTAGAGCAATTCGGGTCATGTGATGTTATCTCCTGACCTTATTAAGCCTGTTTGGGCATACCGGTCGGCATCCGTAAATTTACGGAGGGGTGGACGAGTCCCAGCCTGATGGCGTGCTGCACCAGTTGCGCCGTCGTCTTGACGCCCAGATCATCCATCATCTTGTACTTGTGGGTTTCCACCGTGCGCGAAGAGATGTCCAAATGCCCGCCGATTTCCTTGGCGGACTTGCCTTCGGCAAGCAGCTGGAGCACTTCTCGCTGCCGCTGGGTCAACTCGATCGTACTCTTCGCATGGCGACGAGTCTGATCCAACAGTTCGTCTACAGCTGGGGTGCGCAGTTGTGGGGAAAGGAACGTGCCGCCCCGCAGCGCAACTCCAATGGCGGTGACTAGTTCATCGGAGGCTGCGTGTTTCACGACGTAGGCCGCGGCACCGGCCTCCAAGGCGCGCGACAGATACGTGACATCTAGGTGCATGGTCAGGAATACGATCTTCGCTTTCACACCCGCCTCCCGAAGATTCCGCACCGCGTCGATTCCATTAAGTAACGGCATGGAAATGTCGGCCACGATGACATCGGGCTGAAGCTCAAGGGCAAGCTCGATCAATTGCCGGCCGTCCATCGCTGTCCCGCACAAGTCGAATTCTCCGGCAAGCAGACTGCGTAAACCGTCCAGGACAATCTGATGATCGTCGGCGAGAAGGATGCGTTTCAAGGTAGCCATACTTCGATTTCCGTTCCTTTTCCGAGTTGGGAGCGCAGGGTGAGTTTGCCGCCCATTTGGCGTACTCGCTCTTCCATACTGGTCAGGCCGAGGCCTCGCCGCCAAGTGGGTGATTGCAAATCAAACCCGCAACCATCGTCGTTGATGCGCAGGCGGACGCCGCCGTTGCCGTCGATCCGCAATTGCACGGATTCCGCTTGAGAGTGTTTTTCCACGTTACGGAGCGCTTCCTGCACCAGGCGATATACGACGATTTGCGTCTCCGGGCGTAGCGCGGTCAAGTCACCCTTATGTTCGAACTCGACCGGCGGGCCGCCTCTCTCAAAAAAGCCGCGGCATTCTTGTTCGATCGCAGCGACTAGACCCAAGTCGTCGAGGATCGCCGGATGCAGGTTGCGCGACATGCGGTGTATATCGACAGAAAGCCGGCCCATATGCTCTTTAATCCGGGCGAGCCCTTGGCTTCGCCGCGCGGCTTCGGCTTCCGGCAGACGTTCGAGTTGTCCGGCCTCAATGGCCACCGCCGCCATGCGCTGCGAGATGTCGTCGTGGAGTTCCCGCGCGATGCGCCGGCGTTCGTCCTCCTGAGCGGTGAGCAGTTGTCCGGCCAGATGTTCCAGTTCCCGCTTGGATACCGTCGTTCGTTCCAGCGTCTCCGCCATGCGATTGAAGGAAGCGGCCAACTGCCCAATTTCGTCTGTGGTTTCGACCGGCAGGCGGTGAGCAAAGTTTCCTTCGCCCACGCGCGCCGCCCCATCGGCCAGAGCCTGCACTGGTCGCGTCACGGATCGGGCAAGCCAAGCGGCGGCGATTAGAAACGCTCCGGCGATGAGAGTTCCGATACCCAGGATGCGCAGGCGGAGTTCGTGTACAGGAGCCAGCGCCTCGCTTTGCTCGATCTCGGCCATCAACGTCCAGTCGAGCCCGCGGACCCGCAACGGTGCATGCGAACGCAACACCGGTACGCCCCGTGAGTCTAAACCACGTTCGGTCCCGGGCCGCCCGCCGCGGGCACGGGCTGCCTCGGGCGCTACAGGAAGGCGAAGAATAGCGGTGCCGTGCTGCTGCACCTGGTCCACAATTTTCGCAGGCGTGCCGCCGCGGCGCAGTTCCGCGTAATACCGTTCGGGATCCTCAATGCGCAGTCGCATGTCGCTGCGCAGCAAATTGTCGGGGCCCACGGCGTAGGCTTGGCCCGTGTTCCCCAGGCCTTCCTCGCGCCAGCGCTGTTCCCCGGTGAGCACGCGGTTCACTTCGCCAATGGAGACTTGCAAGGCAAGCACGCCAACCTTGCTGCCCGCGTGCCAGATGGGGGTGGCGACGAACGCCGCCGGGTCGTTATGCGACGGGACATAGGGCTCGTAGTCGCGCAGGACGAAGTCTTCTTCGTCCTTCAGCTCGATGGCGCGGCGTGCGATGGCGGCCAGCGCCGAATCACGGTAGGGCGATTCTGTTAGTCCTACGCCGAAATCAATTTCCTTAAAAACTGTGTAAAGCACGCGCAGATCCGCCGCATCGATCAGGAAAATATCATAGAAGCCAAATGCCGTCTGATAGCGATGGAACGTGGGATGGAAACGAGCATGCGCCTGACCGTAGGCGCCAGGGGCCTCCAGCAGACGATCCTTGGCGCCCACGCGATGCGGATTAGCGGCCAGAAAGAGATGTTGTAGGGCGATGGTGCGCCCGTCAAGGGGGAACCAATCGGTTGGGGCGGTGCCAAACTGTGCATGATAGGCCCGCAACGACCGCGCCTGCTGCGGCGTGGCGGCGGGGGTAGCTCGCCATGCGGCTCGAAAGTGGTCAAAAGCTTCTAGCACGCTCTCGTCGACGGAGAGCGCCTTGACGTGAGTGCCGAGATCTTCAAAATAGCGCTCCACTTGACGCGCCCGGGTCTGCCTGATGGCGGTGAGCCGGTCAGAAGTCGCGCTTTCCAGCGCGGCCGTCGCCGCAGCCGACGCCTCCCAGCCGGTAAGCGCGATGGCCACAAGTCCAAAGAGGACGAATGCCGTTTGCAACTTGGCCCGGTATGATCGAAACATGTTGGCTGGTCCCCATTGTAGCTGTTCACCTACAGGCATAAGTTATTTGACGCGCGGCTTCTGCCACTCGCTCGAGTGGGACGCGTCCGGAGGAGGGCGGTCGGACGGCAGCGAACGGAAGACAGCGTATCGGAGTCGAGGTGCGGCGGGAG
>JBBRIO010000122.1:0-11018 GCA_038220855.1 Bryobacterales bacterium
CAGGGCCGCGGCCTTGAATGGTACGGCGAATATCGCGTCAGGCTCAATCAGATCGATCCCGTAGACTTCCGCGGCTTCGAACAGGCCGAACCTGAAGACCGGCCCGACCCCACCCCCGGCAACTCCACAATCAGGGTCCCCCACACCATCAATGGGAACGGTGTTATCTCCTACGGCTACTCCTCCACGATTCGCCTGCCCATCGCTGCTCTTCAACAGCTCCAATCCATTGCTCGGGATCGCCTCCCGGGCATGGTTCTCGACGTCTCCCTCCACGAAAACTCGAGCCAACTCGATTCCCATCAACTCCATAAGTTGAAGGGCAAAGAGAGAAGGGGCGAATGGGTTTTCCCCTGTATCGAACCCCTAGCCATCGGCATCAGCCTCGCCGCGTACTATCAGTTCGCCGCCACAAAACTCATCGATTTCTCCGCCACCTACGACGGCCAATCCGACTTGATCCGCAAGGATGTCGACGCCCGCAACAAAACCAAGCTTCTCGCCGAAACACTAGACGGCATACTCGCCTCCTCTCCCGACAACGCCCTTGGCCTCGAAAACGAGTTCGCCCCCGGCGGCATCAAGAAGCTGCGGAACTGGCTCGCCGAGTACCAAGCGGTCCAGAAAGCCACCATCCGTGAGTCCGACCGCCGCGGCGCCGAACTCTGCCATTGGCTGGACGCCCCCCTGTTCCTCGTCGCCCAAAAAGCGCACCTCAACAATCCTAAACTCTACGCCGGCGAGTTCCTCACCGCCTATGCCGAGTGTGTCGACCGCCTCTTCGAATGCAGCCCCGGCAAGGCCTTTGTCCTGCGAACCATCGAAGACCAAGGACACTTCATCCATACTTACGTCCTCCCCGCGAGCCCCTCCTCAGACGTTGTTTTTCAAGTCGTCCGCAAAGTCGCCGCCGCCTTTGCCAGCCTCTGGGTTGAATTCTCCACCGCCTATCTCTCCGTCCGAGGAACCAAGTCCGCCCAATTCCTCGTCACGACCATCACCAACATAACCCGCCTCGATCTTCTTGTCGTCGATCTCCGCAGCGGCAGCATTCGAATCTCCAACGTCAATCTGGAAGTGATCGAAGTCAAAGTCGAGATCGAAACCATCAAGTGGAAAGTCGACGTCAACTCGAAACCCGCCAAACTCGCCGAATGGAGCACCGAAGGGCATTCCGTACGTAAGCTCGCCGACCGGCTCCTTCGCGGCATCGAAGTCCTCAACTTCGGCCTAGCTCTCAAGACCGCGATCGGGGCCGACCCCGGCCTATCCCGCATCATGGCCGTCATCGGCGCCCTCGGCAGCACTGCCGACCTGTTCTCCGCCTTTGCACCCCTTCTGCTCAAAAAGGCCAGTAGGACGATCCTCTGGGTCGGCATCAGCTCCGCCCTCGCCGATGTCATTTGTGCCGTCAACGACAGTCGAGCCATGGCCAAGCGCAATGACTACTCCGCCATGGTCGGCTTCGGCGTCGGCCTCGGCTTCGGCGCCGCCCTGGTTGGCATCGGCTCCACCATGACTTTGTTCGGTATAGGTTCGGGGAGCACCGTCGTGGGTCTGGCTCCCGGCGTGGCCACGGTGATCGTCGGCGGCATTCTCATCGCCGCCGGCTGGGTCACCGTTCTCTTCACCTCCGACTCAGATCTCGAAACGTTCGTCTCCCACTGCCTCTGGGGGGCTCACTACGGCGAAGGCGACGCCGAACTCTCCTGGGCCGGCGGCACGCTCGCTTCCTGGAAGGGAAACCTCAACGCCCAGCTCTCCGCTCTGTTCACCCTGCTCGGGGCCTTCCACCTCGAAAGCAAGGACAGGACGAAGGTCCGAATCTGGCTCGGCATGACCCAGCCCGCCTCCAAGTTCTATATCGAGTTTGAGACCACCTGGAACGGAGACGTCGTCCACAAACCGCAGTTGTCTATCGATGTCGGCACCCAGCAGATGACACAAGTCTCGGGCAGCCCCGCCAGCCTCGGTGCCATCACTTTTGGCGTGTCCAAGAAGCGACGGTATATTGACGTCGAGGGGCGTTTTCCGGCCGGCCAGAAACCTGCCGGCAAGGACCTGTTTCAGGTGCAGCTCTCGCGGTGCTGGGTCTATCTCGACTTGAACGGCGATGGCGAGTCCCTCATTCCACGCTCGAAAACCTGGGTGCTTCACGAAATCTCATGGCTGGGGCGCGGCCTCAACGGCAGCATCACGAGCAGCAGCGATTTCTAGCCCAATCCAGCTTCCCTTGTTTGGCGCCCAAGCGAGATAGCAGTCCTTGGCATAGGATAGAGGGGACGCTATGAAAACGCTTTTTCTCCTTTCGATGCTGGCTCTCGGTGCCTTCGCCGCTCCGCGGCAGTTTGATGTCGTCGTGTATGGCTGCACTTCCGGGGCCGTGACGGCGGCCGTGCAGACTAAAAAGATGGGCAAGACGGTGATCCTGGTTTGCCCGGAGAAGCACCTGGGCGGGTTGACGGCCGGGGGACTGGGATGGACCGACTCCGGGAATAAGGCCGTCATCGGCGGGCTTTCGCGCGAGTTTTACCATCGCGTCTGGCAGCACTACGCTAAACCCGAAGCCTGGAAATGGCAGAAACAAGCCGAGTTCGGCAATAAGGGCCAAGGGACCGTCGCGCTCGACCAGGAGTCGCGGACCATGTGGATCTTCGAGCCGCATGTGGCCGAACAGGTCTACGAACAATGGGTCAAAGAGTTGCAAATTCCGGTGATTCGGAATGCCTGGCTCGACCGGGCCAAAGGGGTTAAGAAGAAGGGCGACCGGATCGTTTCCATCACCATGCTCGACGGAAAGACCTACGCCGGGAAGATGTTCATGGACGCTACTTACGAAGGCGACCTGATGGCCGCGGCCGGCGTCAGCTATCACGTGGGGCGAGAGGCGGTGAGCACCTATAACGAAAAGTGGGCCGGGGTACAAACGGGCGTCCTGCACCACGGGCACCATTTTGGGGCAGTGAAGACGCCGATTTCGCCCTATGTCGTGCCGGGTGATCCGAAGAGCGGGGTGCTGCCGCGGATCAGTTCCGCACCACCCGGAAACTACGGGGAGGCCGATAGTAAGATTCAGGCTTACTGCTTCCGGATGTGCCTGACGAAGGTGCCGGAGAACCGCGTGCCTTTTGCGAAGCCCGCCGGATATGACCCGAAGGAGTATGAGCTATTGGTTCGCGTCTTCGAAGCCGGCTGGCGGGAGACGTTCCGGAAGTTCGATGCGATTCCGAACGGGAAGACGGATACGAACAACCATGGGCCGTTCAGCACCGACAACATCGGCCGGAACTGGGACTATCCGGAAGCGAGCTATGCGCGGCGGAAGGCGATTGAGCAGGAACACGCGCAGTATCAGCAGGGGTGGCTGTACTTCATCGCGAATGACTTGCGGGTGCCCGAGGACGTGAGAACCGAGATGGCGAAGTGGGGCCTCGCGAAGGATGAGTTCCAGGGGAGCGGGAATTGGCCGCACCAGATGTACATCCGCGAGGCGCGGCGGATGACGGGGCAGTATGTGATGACCGAGAACGAACTGCTGAAAAAGCGGGCGACCCCGGAATCGGTCGGGATGGGTTCGTACGGGATGGATTCGCACAACATTCAGCGCTACATCACGCCGGAAGGCTACGTCCAAAACGAAGGCGATATCGGCGTGAGCACGAACGGACCGTATCAGATATCCTACGGATCGCTCGTACCGAAGCGGGGGCAGGTGGCCAATTTACTCGTGCCGGTTTGCCTATCGAGTTCGCATATCGCTTATGGCTCGATCCGGATGGAACCGGTGTTTATGATTCTGGGCCAGTCGGCGGCGACGGCGGCGGTGATGGCGATCGAGAAGGGCTTGGCGGTGCAGGATGTGCCCTACACCGAGCTGCGGGGACGGCTGGAAAAGGACGGGCAGGTGTTGGATTACCGGGCGGCTAAGTAGCCGAGGCCGGTAAGAAACTCGATCATGCGGCGCGTGGTTTTATCGTAGTATTCGTTGTTGGCGCGACCGTGGTTGAAGAAGCCGTGGGTCTGGCCGGGATAGGAGACGAGTTCGCATTTCGCGTCAAGAGAGACGGCTTTGTCGCGATAGATTTCGGCGGTCCGGAAGGGGACGGTGGTATCGGCTTCGCCGTGGAAAATGATGGTGGGCGGGGCTCCGCGCTGGAGGTGATGAAAGGGAGAGACGGCGGCGGCGGGGACGCCGAGGCGGTCTTCAGCGAGGCGGATGGAGTCAACGTCAGGCACGGCGGCGAGGACGAGGACGGGGTTAAACAGGACGAGAGCGTTGGGGCGGGAGCTGGCTTTTTCAATCTCGCCGGCTTCTTCAAAGCCGGGGACGGTGGCGATGGCGGCGGCGAGGTGTCCGCCGGCAGAACCTCCGCCCGCGGCGATGCGGTTCGGGTCGATGCCCAGGCGCTTGGCATTGAGGCGGACGTAGCGGAGGGCTGCTTTGGCGTCGCGGACGCAGGAATCGACTTTGATTTGATGGCGGGAGGCGACGCGGTAGTCGGCGGTGATGGCGACCATGCCGCGGGAGGCGAGGAGCTTGGCTTGGTTTTCAAACTGAGCGGGGGAGCCGTTGGCCCAGCCGCCGCCGAAGTAGAAGACGATGGCGGGGCGGGAGTCGGTGGCGGCGTGGCCGGCGGGGTTGTAGATCCAAAGGCGGAGTTCCACTTCGCCGATGCGCTGGTAAACTTCTTCGCGAGCACCGGCGAGAACGGGTGGATATTTCAATGGTTGGGGGAAGGCCGGGAGAGCGAGGGCGGCGAGAAGGAGGGCAAGGCGCATGGAGAGATTATGTCGCAGGACGAGCTTTGGTAGTTTAGAGGCTATGCGTATTTGTTTGTGTCTCCTTCTGATGATGGCCCCGGCCTTGAGCGCGGCGGAACCCAATAGGCTGACCGCGGAGGAGAAGGCGGCGGGCTGGAAGCTGCTGTTTGACGGCAAGTATATGAAGGGTTGGGAGGACGTTCGGAAGGCAACGCCGCCGGGAGATGCGTGGGTGATTGAAGACGGTTGTTTGAAGTCGGTACCGGAGCCGAAGTTGCGGGAAGATCTGTTTTCCGCGGCGAAGTATGCTGATTTCGAACTGGCGTTTGAGTGGAAGATTTCTTCGGGCGGGAACAGTGGGGTGAAGTATCGGGTGCAGGATCGGTTCTGGTTGGATGAGCGGCGGATAAAGGAGTTTAAGAAGTTTGAGGACTTGGCCAACGACGCGGTGCGGAACCGCAAGGGGACGCGGAAGGACGGGACGCAGGAGTACATCGTCGGTTTTGAGTATCAGGTGATCGACAACGTGAAGCACAAGGACGCGCAGCGGGGCGCTTATTACCAGGCAGGGGCGCTGTATGGGATGGTGCCGGCGGCGCAGGCGGCATCGAAGCCGGTGGGCGAGTTCAACCAGGCCCGAGTGATGGTGAAGGGGAAGCACTTCGAGCACTGGCTGAACGGGGTGAAGGTGGCGGAAGGGGAGATGGATGCGCCGGCGGCGCTGGCGAAGACGGCGGACCGGTGGACGAAGGAATCGTTGATTTACCAGGCGCTGGCGAATCAGCCGGTGAAGATGTGCCCGATCACGCTGCAGAATCATGGCGACGCGGCTTGGTTTCGGAATATTAAGATTCGGGCGCTGGGGAATTAGGGGAGGGACTAGAGATGGCCCTAAGCGACCGTTACCGGTTCGGGGGTTCTCTGTCTGATTTCTAGCGGCTGAGCGGCGGGCCGACGAATTCGGTAGCGTACTTGGCGCCGATCGCGGCCAGTTCAACAGGTTTGGGAGGAGCGTCTTGTGGTAGTCGAGAGAGTGCTCGAAAGAACCCTTCGGCGTCGAGACCAGGAGACAAGACGAAGAGAAGTCTGCTCGGCTTATCTGACACATTTACGAACGCGTGGGGCGTGCCGCGTGGGACGGCCGCGGTTGTACCCATCGGTGCCTCAATAGTTTGAGATCCGACTTGAAAGCGGTAGTGGCCCTCCAGGACGTGGAAGAGCTCATCTTGCTGATGATGAACATGGAGCGCGGGACCCACTCCCGGCGGAGTCTCTTCAACAGCGAGAAAATAGAGTCCATTGGTTGCCGCACTTGAAAGCTTCACGGTCATGTGCGGCCCGAACGTGTCCATGCTCTCACCTTCGTTGGGCGCAGTGGCGATGGCTGTAAAGAGGTTCATGACTGAATACCCTTATGGTTGTCCGACGTAGAGCACGAGTTTTCCTCGCGCCCGGCCCGATTCGCTCTGTTCGTGTGCCTTGCTAGCGTCGTTGAGTGCGAACTCCCCACCGATGATTGGGCGCAGCTTGCCACTATCGACAACCTCGGCGATCTGAGTGAGTACGTCACCGCTAGGCTGAGTAAAGATAAAAGTTCCACGGACGCCGGCTGCGTTGGCGCGTTCGGGCGACGGCGGCATCGCGGTGGCTACGAGGAGGCCACCGGGTTTGAGTACCGCCCAAGAGTCTTCTTGCGTCTGCCCGCCAATGGTGTCGAGCACCATATCCGCGTCGCGGACCCTGCTCTGGAACGGTGTGGTCCGGTAGTCGATGACTTCATCCGCCCCGAGCGAACGTACGAGTTCAAGATTGTCGCGGGATGCCGTGCCGATGACGTAGGCACCGCGCCACTTGGCGAGTTGTACGGCGACGGAGCCAAGCCCTCCCGAAGCGCCGTGAATGAGCACGCGCTCATCGGCTGATATTTGTCCCACGCTGATCACCGCCATCCATGCCGCCTGGGCCGTCATTGGCAGCGCGGCCGCCTCCACGAAAGAGATGGTCTTCGGCTTCAGAGCGACTTGGGACTCTTTAACTGCCACGAACTCGGCGTAGGTGCCGGACGTTCCGAACGCCGGGTAGGTGAACACAGCGTCGCCGGGTTTGAAGCGGGTCACGTTGGCCCCAATGGAGTCCACGATGCCCGACGCATCCCAACCGAGCGTGGCAGGAAGCACAAGCGGGTGGCTCCTGGTCATCCCGCCGGCGCGGATCTTGCAGTCAATGGGATTTATCGAGGTGGCTACGACACGGATGAGAACTTCATCCGGGGCGGGGACGGGCTGAGGCGCGTCGACGAGGGTCAGAACGCCCGGGCCCCCGTATTGATGGATGCGAATCGCTTTCATGCTTTGGGTCCTTCTTGTACCGCCCAAGATGCATTGGATTGGCAGCTCCAGTAGTTGTTAAGGAATTGCAGCATTTGATCGTGGCTGGCTTTATCGTAGCCCTTCGGCGGCAGCGTACGAGCCTCGGCCGGTTGGGCGCAGCCGATCAAGACCTGCTCAAAGCCCGCGGGTATGTAGAAGTTCAGCACGCGGCACGGGCCCTTGGTGGTTTTAAACCAATGCACCGTGTTGCGCGGCACATGGCCCATGCATCCAGGACCGAGGGTGATCACGTCCTCACCCAAATGCACTGTCATTTCACCTTCACTGACGTAAAATACCTCTTCAATGGGATGAACATGCGGCGGCGGGCCGGAGCCCTCGGGCATCAGTTGCTCGATTACGGAGTACTTACCCCCCGTCTGTGCCCCGGTCGCGTGAACAATCCAAAGGCAGTCGAGAAACCAGTAGGCCGGCGCCGTCGTGGCGTCGCTTTTGAAGGCTTGAAAGAGATTACTCATTGCCGAATCCTCCTTCTACGCGAGCAGCGGAAAAGCCACCGCGCCGGCTGGGCTGGCCCAATTCTTAACCAGCTCGGCGAAGATGGCGTTGGTGCTGGTGAGGCGAACGCCGGCAGCCTCCATCCGTCGCCAAGACATCTCTTCCGCAATCTGATTCGACGACCCGCATGCATCGCAAACCACCTCGACATGGAAGCCCTCTTCCAGCGCACTGATGGCTGGCGACACCATGCAAACGTCTGTGGTTACCCCTGCCATCACCAGATTGCGCCGGCCGGCTTTGCGGCACCCATTGGCGAAATTCTCGTCATCCCAGGCATTGACCACACCCTGGCGTTTGATGCGGGCGGCGAAGGCTTCCGGAAGGATGGATTGCAGTTCGGGCATGAGAGGCCCCTGAACATTCACGTTGGTTTCCTGACTTGAAGTGAGCACTACAGGCATCCTGGTCCCCTGGGCTTCGCCAGGATGATCACATTCCTTTGCAGTAATTCGAGCGGAGTGGTGCTGGCCCACGTGTTGGTCCCTACCTGATGGTCGATTAGGATCACGGCGGTGTCTTCGAGGTTGAATCTCAGCATGAAGTTTATCCTTTTGCTGTCCCATTGAAGCCCGGGGCTTACTTGACAGTGTGCTGTCACTTTACGGCATTGACAGCACACTGTCAAGTTGAAAGAATAGGGTGAATGAGGACCGGCTTCTACAAGGGGCACACCGAGGAGGGGGCGGCGATGACCCAGTTCATCCTAGCGTCCTTCCGATTACACGGCTTGCTGCTTGCCGCGGGTGCCCGGCTGACACACAGCGTGGGCCTAACCAGTGCCCGTTGGCAGGTCTTGAGCGCGGTCGCCCGCTCTTCCGAGCCAAGGACAGTTGCCTGGGTCGCTCGCGACATGGGTCTGGCACGGCAGTCTGTTCAGCGGGTAGTGGACGATCTCGCAGCGGCCGGGCTACTCTCGTTTGATCCTAACCCCCGCCACAAACGCGCGACCTTGTTAGCAATCAGCGATCGAGGACACCGAGCGTTTGAGGCGATGACGCGATTGCAGGTTCCGTGGGCCAACGGCTTAGCGGAGGGGACGAAGGTTCGCGAAATTGAGTCGGCACTCTCTGTTGTAGAAGGGCTTTGCAGGCAACTGCAAGAAAACGCGCCTTCCGAAGAATAAGAATAGTTCTTTTGTAAGGGCATAGGGAACCGAAAACCGGCACCCGACCCTGCACGGTACCAAGCCGCAGTTCACTCGCGCCAAATGGCTTGTAAAGCGACCGATTAGCGGAAGAGTTGCGGGGCGAGAGTGGAGAGGGAGCGCCGCCAGACTAGCCAAGTGTGCGCCCCTTCGGTGACCACATATTCATGCTTCACGTTGCGCTCTTTCAGGAACGCCACGAACTTGTTGTTGGCGTCGATCAGCCGGTCGTCCTTGCCGCAAGCGATCCAGAGGAGTTTGAGCTGGTCGTTCGCTTTGGTCGTGAGGTTGGGGAAGGTCTGGGGAAAGTCCGCGGGGACGCCGCCGGAACTGAAGGCGCCGAGTTGGGAAAACGTTTCGAGATGGTTGAGGCCGACGACAAGGGTTTCGGCTCCGCCCATCGATAGGCCGGCGAGGGCGCGGTGGGTGCGGTTGGTGGAGGCGCGATAGGTCTTCTCCACCGTCGGGATCACCTCCTTTAAGAGCGACTCACCGAAGAGATCGAAGCTTTTTTTGCCGGCCGCGCGGTTCTGGAGAACCTCCATCGTGCCGTAGCCGAGGGTCATGACGACGAGCATGGGCTTGGCTTTTCCCTGAGCAATGAGGTTGTCGAGGATGACGTGGGCCTGGCCGACGGAGGTCCAGCCGCTGGCGTCGTCAGAGAAGCCGTGGAGCAGGTAAAGCACGGGGTATTTCGTCTTGGCCTTGGGGTCGTAGCCGGGCGGGGTGTAGACGAAGAAGTCGCGCTGATCCTGGCAGATGGCGGAGCGGAAGAAGTGATGATGGACGGTGCCCCGGGGGACGTCGCGCGTTTCCCACAGCAGGGAAGCGTCGCCGGAGGGGACATGGAACATGCTGGTGGTGTTGAGCAGGTTCGGCTTCATGGAGGGATTGCCGGGGTCGATCAGACTCACGCCGTCGGCGTTGAAGGAGTAGCCGTACAGGTCGGGGGCGAGCGCTTCGGTGGTGGTGGACCAGACGCCTTTATCGTCCTTGGTCATCTCGACGGGGCGGCCGCCTTCGCGGTTCAGGGTGACCTTGGCGGCGTTCGGCGCGCGGAAGCGAAGGGTGACCCGGCGGTCGGGATGGACCTCGGGAGAGACGAGGCGAGGCGGGGGGCCTTGGGCGAGTAAGGCAAAGGGGAGGAGGAAGAGGAGTGCGCGCATTACGAAGGAATTCTATCCTAGTAAGCGCATGGAACGAATCCCTTTAGGCAAACTCTGCTATGAGTTCAATCGGTTGGACACTCCGCTTGCGCGGGTGGAGCCGGGCACGCGGTTGGTGGTGGAGAGTCAGGACGCTTTTTCGGGGCAGATCCGGACGGAGGCCGATCGGAGGAATAAGGTGACGATGCCGTATTCGAACCCGACGACGGGGCCGATCTACGTGACGGGCGCGGAGAAGGGCGACGCGCTGGCGGTGACGATTCACAGCATTCGGCCGACGCGGGGGGAGTGCTACACGAGGACGTCGGATCCGAAGATGCTGGCCGAGTGGTTGGGTACGGATTGCCCGCATGGGACGCATGTTTGCGCTATCAGCGACGGAGGAATTCATTGGAGCGATACGGTGACGATTCCGTATCGGCCGATGTTGGGGTGTATCGGCACGGCGCCGGATTGGGGGGTGCCGACGACGAACCCGGCGGGGCCGCACGGGGGAAATATGGACATTGTGGAGGTGGCTCCGGGGAGCACGCTTTATCTGCCGGTTTTCGTGCCGGGGGCGCTGTTGTATTTGGGCGATGCGCATGCGGCGATGGGCCACGGGGAGCTATCGGCTTCAGGGCTGGAGATGCCGGCGGAGACCGAGATTACGGTGAGCGTGAAGAAGGGCTGGACGATTCCGGGGCCGCGGATTGAGAGCGAGACGGAGCTGGTTTGTGTGTCGTCTGCGACGCCGCTGGAACGGGGAATTGCGCAGGGGTATGCGTGGCTGATTCTTTGGATGGAGGCTGATTATGGATGGGATCGATGGAAGGCGTATGATTTGCTGACCCATGCGGGGCAGATCTCGGTGGGGTACTACAGCGGGGGAGCGGTGGCCGTGAAGATTGCGAAGAGGTACGTATGAGGAACCGCGGGCAACGGAGACCGGAGCGTGCGAGTTTCGGATCACTTGGTGGACCGCTCCGGTCCCTGCCCGCTATGAGCGGGACGCGGATTCGTCAAGTGGAGGTGATGCCGATTCGAGCGCCGCGGAAGGAGGCGGTGCGGTCGGGG
>JBBRIO010000123.1:0-10974 GCA_038220855.1 Bryobacterales bacterium
GAGATCGCGAGTTGATGGGTGGCGCAGAAGGCGGCGCGGGTTTTGCCGCTGGCTTGGTAAGCGGCGAGGAGCTGCTGGATTTCAATGGCAGTGCGGCGGGGAAAAGGGGGTTTGGGCATCACCCTACCAAATCAGATTTGCAGGGCCGCGTAAACCATGGGGTTGGTCGTTCGCTTACGCTCAACCGGGTAAGCATGACGTCTTCTCTGCTGACTAACCAGTTCATCTAAGGGCAGGCGACCGCAAAAACCATCGGGCACGGCCACTGGTCGGCGATCCGAAGTTCACGACCTCGGGGTCAACCGTGAATGTCTACGGTTTGTTCTCGGCGAAGGCGGATTCAGTGGTGACAGGTAATGTGAGTGCGAACATGCGGTTGTCGGATGGCACATCCGTGATTTCCTTGTCGATGAATGCATCCGATCCGCTTGTCCCTGGAGCGCCTTCGACTGGTGGAAATTTTACTTTCAACGTCGCACCAGACGGTAGTAGCGTACGCATGAATGTGACGATTGCGGTGTATCCTGCGTTTGAAGTTTACGTGCAGAATTCCAACACGGGAGCCGAGGGCAAGCTCCTTGAATGCTCGCCAGTCGGGACGTCGGCTAATAGCCCTGGCGCACTGCTGACCGGTGCAACCATAAACGTGAGCGGGAAAACCACGCTGCCAGATTAATCGCAAAAATTATGCCCAGATCAACCAAACTGCCGATAACAATCAACAACCGTTTTCTGGCTTGCCTGCGGGTCGCTGTGATCGCGACCAGTGCCTCGTGTGGTATCCGGGCTGGCAATGTAACTCTCATCCCGGTGGCGTTCGAGGGGTGGGTTGTGATTCGCTACCAAGTCCCGGGTGCGCCATCGCTTGACCGTGAGGGTGCCAGGACAATGGTCAAGGTGCCTGCGTCCGGGTCCCTGTCCACCAGCAGTGACAGTCCGTATGGGTACGGGATCGACGAATATTATTTGGTCGGGACCGACGGGGAACGAGTGCGAATCCAGGGCGAAGCGGATGGGTGCAACGGGCAAGGTACCGCGTGCATACAACATTATGAGTTCACGAGCAGCCCAATAAAGGCGACGACTGTTTTTGTCGGCAAGAAGCAAAACCTGCCGCGGTATCCGAAGCCGACGGTGCCCTAACCGGCGGGCCGTCAGTCGCAGCCATGAAGACGCTCAAATTAACGACCCATCACATCAGCGTTCGTCGCCGGAGTTTTAGGCGTACAGCGTAGAAGGTAGCTTGGAGCAAGGGGATGTTGCCGAGGTTGGCGCCGATGACCAACCTCCCATCGGACCATTCGGAGTTCTGGTGAGCGCCGACGAGGAGTTCGAGGGCCAACTGATCGGGGAGGTGATCGTAGGTTGATGAGAGTTCGCCATCGTTCAAAGAGCCAAGGACGGCGCTGCGTTTGCAGAGGTCTAACCGCGATGGCATTGGTCAATGGAGTTGTGTCGGAGGGGACGATCTGAACGCCTTTGCGGCCGCGCTGCGGGCCTCGCTGCAGTAGCGAAACTTGCGCGATCCCGTTTTGCGATAGACTGCCCAAGCAATGGCAAACAGCAGACGTCAGTTCCTCTCCTACGCCGCCGCGGCCTCGGTTGCCGCCCAGGTTCCGAAGCGACCCAACATCGTCTTCCTCATGCCGGACCAGCATCGCGCCCAATCCGTCGGCTGCCTGGGCAACTCCGAGGTCAAAACGCCCCATATCGATGCCTTCGCGCGACAGGGCCTGACCATCGCCAACACCTTCGCCAATACCCCGGTCTGCTGCCCCGCCCGCGCCATTCTGCTCACCGGCCAATATTGCCACCGCAACGGCATGGTCGCCAACGACCTGCGCCTGAATGAAGACGGCCCGTCGCTCGCCAAAGCCCTCGCCGCCGCCGGCTACCGCACCGGTTTCGTGGGCAAATGGCACCTCGACGGCGGACCCCGCATGCCCGGCTTCGTCCCCCCCGGTCCCCGGCGCCAAGGCTACCAGTTCTGGGCCGCCAACCAGTGCAGCCACCAACACTTCAACAACACCATCTTCCGCGACACCCCAGACCCCATCCGCCTGGACCGCTTCGAAGCCGACGCCTACGCCGACTACGGCATCGAGTTCCTCAAAGCCGCCAAGGCCGCCGATCAGCCGTTCTATCTCACCATCCAATGGGGACCGCCCCACGACCCATATAAGGCCCCGCCCGAGTATCGCCAGCAGTACGACGCCGCCAAGCTCACCATGCGCCCCAACTGGCAAGCCAAGCCGGGCGTCCCCGGTCCCGAGCAGATCGCCGAGTACTACGGCATGGTCACCGCCATCGACGACGCCACCGGCAAAATTCTCCGAGCCCTTGATGATCTAGGCCTCGCCGAGAACACGATCGTCCTGTATTCCTCCGACCATGGCGACATGCTCGGCTCGCAAGGCGAACGCCTGAAACGGAAGCCCTGGGAAGAATCGATCCGCGTCCCCGGCTTCCTCCGCTGGCCCGGCAAAATCAAGGCCGGCACCTCGACGCCGGCCTTCTTCACCCACGTCGATTTCGCCCCGACTCTGCTTGGCCTGGCCGGCGTCCGGGCCCCCGCTGCGATGCAGGGCAAAGACATAAGCCGGGACCTGCTTGCCGGGAAGGGAAGCGGGCCTCGGGAGGCCTTTTTCCAGATTTTCGGCCCGTTCGCCGGGGACGGCACCGCCGCGGGCTGGCGCGGCATCCGGACCGACCGCTATGTCTACGCCCGCTTCGCCGATAAACCGTGGGTCCTTTACGACTTACAAACGGATCCGTTCCAGATGACTAACTTAGTGGGCCGGCGGAAACAGCTCGAAGCCAGCCTGGACCGTCGTCTGCAGAAGAAGATGGCCGAGGTGGGCGATGCGTGGTCTAATAACTGGACCGCCCCCCTCGAAGACGAGGGCCGCCTGTACAAAACCAAGACCTTCCGCTCCCCCCAGGAGTACCTGGCTTCGGTCAAGGAGTCCGCATGAGAACTTTCTTCTTCGCTCTTATCGCGCCGGTTCTGCTGGCGCAAACTGGTTTCGACGCCGGCCGCTTGGCGGCCATCCCGGTGCGCATGCAGGAGTTCGTCGCCCAAGGCAAGGCCGCCGGCGTCGTGACCCTAATCGGTCGGGCCGGGGGCGTCGTTGACCTGAAGGCCACTGGCTACTCTGATCTGGAGACGAAGGCCCCGATGAAGGCCGACCAGATCTTCCAGCTCCATTCGATGACCAAGCCGATGGTCGCGATCGGCATCCTGATGCTCGCCGAGGAAGGCAAACTTTCGATCTCCGACCCGGTGGAAAAGCACCTGCCCGAGTTCCGGAGCTTGAAGGAGAAGATCACGCTGCAGCAGCTGCTGACCCACACGGCCGGCATGGCGCTGAATCCCCCGGCCGGCATCGGCGAGTTACACGGAGCGCTCCAAAAGTCACTCGCCGACGTGGCCCTCGTCTACTCCCAGACTCCGTTAAGTTACGTTCCCGGCAGTAAGTGGCAGTACAGTAACACGGGCATAGCCGTCCTTGCCCGCGTCCTCGAAGTTCATTCCGGTCTCAAGTTCGAAGACTTCCTGGCCAAGCGGATTTTTGGTCCGTTAGGCATGAAGGATTCCTACATCTTCCCGCCCAAAGAGAAGTGGAACCGCATGCCTACCGCCTACATTCTGCGGAACGGCAAGCCGGTGAAGTACACTGACGACCCGCTCGGCGAAGGAGTGATGAAGTTCCGGGACGGCGCGAAATATTCGCTCCCGGAAGGCGGCGTTTATTCGACCGCGAGCGACCTGTTCCTGCTGTATCAGGCGCTGCTGCGCGACGGCAAGGCCGCCAACGGATTCCGTTTGCTCTCGCCCGGATCGGTACGGCTCATGCGGACGGTGCACACCGGAGAGCTGGCCACGAACGGCCCCGGCATGGGTTGGGGCTTAGGGAGTTCGGTAGTCCGCCCCGGTTTTTCGCCGATGGGCATGAGCCCGGGCACCCACGGCCATGGCGGGCGCTACGGCACTTACTACTTCATCGATCCGGCCAAGGACCTGATCGGCATCTTCCTAATTCATCGCGAAGGCGGCGCGGACGAGCGGACCGCCTTCGTCCAGATGACTTACGCCGCTTTAATGGAGTAACCGGGCGGCGTCCTTGGCAAAGTAAGTGAGGATGATCGACGCCCCGGCGCGCTTGATCGACGTGAGCGACTCCATCATCATGCGGTCGCCGTCGATCAAGCCGAGGCGGGCGGCGGCCACAATCTGGGAGAACTCGCCGGAAACCTGATAGGCGGCGATAGGCACTTCAAACCGGTCGTAGGCCTGACGGATGATATCGAGATAGGGCAGGGCCGGCTTCACCATGAGGATGTCCGCGCCTTCTTCGAGGTCAAGCGCCATCTCCTTCATCGCTTCCCGCGCGTTGGCCGGGTCCATCTGATATGTCCGTCGATCGCCGAACTGCGGCGTCGATTCGGCCGCTTCGCGGAAGGGGCCGTAGTAGCTGGAGGCGAACTTGGCGGCGTAGGCCATGATCGGCGTCTTCGCGAAGCCGGCCTCGTCGAGCGAATCGCGGATCGCCGCTACGCGGCCATCCATCATGTCGGAAGGGGCCACCATGTCGGCCCCGGCGCGCGCGTGCGTTACGGCGGCGGCGGCCAGCCATTCGAGCGAGATATCGTTGTCGACATCGCCGTCGACGATCTTCCCGCAGTGGCCGTGGGAGGTGTACTCGCAGTTACAGACGTCGGTGATGACGAGCAGGCCCGGCACCTCCCGCTTGATTGCTCGGACCGTCCGCTGCACGATGCCATCCTCGTCGTAAGCTCCGGAGGCTTCCTCGTCCTTCTGCTTCGGGATGCCGAAGAGGATTACGCCGCTGATGCCGAGGGCCTTGATGACCGCGCACTCCTTCACGGTTTCGTCGATCGACATCTGGTAGTTCCCTGGCATGGCCCCGATCTCTTTGCGGATCCCTTCCCCTTCTACGACGAAGAGGGGAAAGATGAAGTTGGAGGGCTGGAGATGCGTCTCGCGGACGAGATCGCGCATGGCCGGGCTTTGACGGAGGCGGCGAGGACGGTCGATGGGAAAGGGCATACGCCCATTATCTTACTTGCAGGTGCCGGTGCAGACCGTTTCGGAGACTTTTTGGGCCGGACCGAGGACGTTCGGATCCTCCACGTTCGGGCGACGGATGCTTGTGCTTTCGACGGTCTGGCCGTTCGCAGTCCGTTTTTCGATCAACTGTTGCTCGCGAAGCTGCGGCTGGTCTGAGTTCGGCCTGCCGGGCGCGTTCATCCCGTACACCGAAACCTGCTTCGACTCCGACCCGTCGGGCCGTTTGCGTAACTCGGCCACTGACTGCGCGTTGAGTTGCAACTGGCCGGTTGCGGGGTTGGCGATGTACTGAGCCGAGTTCTCGATCGTGGCGCCGCTTTCTTCCTTGGTCTGCTTCACCTCTTTCAAGGCGGTCTGGAAATTGCCATTGGCATCGCGCCGCTCGACGGTCAGCGCTTCCTGCTTCGTCTTGTCCCCGGTCTCAATCCGGGCCTGTTTGCGCTCGATCAGCTCGATGCCCCCGTTGAGGTTGGGACGGGCCACCTGCGTATCGATCGTCTCGACGTTGCCGACCTTCCGGGCGACCGCGATCGTCTTCTCGGTCATCGAAAAGCCGCCGCTCAGGTTGCCCTTAAAGACCTGCGTTTCGGTGGTCTTCGAGCCGTCGGCGTTTTTGCGCTCTTCGATTTGGAGCTTCTCGGGAGGTCCCGGCTGGCCGTTGCCGTCGTAGCGTCGAATGATGCGCTCGACCACCCGCCCGGTTGCGTCGTCCTTGATCACCCGCTCCTCGGTCTTTTCGACCGGCGACAACCCGCCGTTCAAATTCCGGACCGATTCCGCTTTCGACCCTTTGGCCACGCTGCTTTCGAGGATCAACTGACGGTTGCCGTTGGTATCGAAATTGAACGTCCGGGTCGTGCTGCCCTCTTGGCCTTGGAGAACGACGATACCGCATAGGGCGAATAGCAAAACCCGCATAAAGGCTCTTTCGGCGGTTTCGGCCAAATACTTGAGGGCCGTGCCCCTTATAATATAAAGGTGGACCGCTCCTTTTATATTGAAACATTTGGCTGCCAAATGAACGTGCACGACTCTGAAAAGGTCATCGGCACGCTGCGGGAACGCGGCTACTTGCAGAAAGCCACGGCTGAAGAGGCCGGTTTGGTGCTGTATAACACTTGCTCGATTCGGGATAAGGCCGAGCAAAAGGTGTTCAACAAGCTTCAGAACTTCAAGAAGGGCGCCGCCAAGAGCGGTCAGGTTTTTGGGGTGTTGGGCTGTGTGGCGCAGCAGGAAGGCGAGAAGATTTTCGACCGGGCGCCCCACGTTTCCCTCGTCGTCGGTTCGGCCAGCTACACCAAGTTTCCCGAGTTGCTCGTGCAGATTGAACAGGGCGAACGGCGGGTTACCGGGCTGAGTCTTGACGTCGACGAGGCGTTCGATACTCCCTATACGCGGCGAGATAACCCGTATCGGGCGTTTGTGACGATCATTGAAGGCTGCGACAAGGCTTGTTCGTATTGCGTCGTGCCGTTTACGCGCGGCCCGGAGCGGAGCCGGACGGCGGATAGCGTGATCGAAGAGGTTCGGCGTCTGGCCGACCTGGGCTATTCCGAGATCACCTTGCTGGGGCAGAACGTGAATTCCTATCGGGATCCTTCGCCGAAGGGCTGGGATTTCGCCACGTGCCTGGAGCGCGTGGGGCAGGTTAAGGGGATTCGGCGGGTTCGTTTTACGACCTCCCATCCGCGCGACTTTACCAAGGCAATCATTGAGGCGATCGATGCGACGCCAGCGCTTTGTAACCATATCCATCTGCCGGTGCAGAGCGGGTCGGACCGGATTTTAAAGGGGATGCAGCGGCTCTACACGCGCGAGCAGTATCTGGAACGGATCGGTTGGATGAAGGCCGCCAAGCGGCCGATGACGATTACGACCGACATCATCGTGGGATTCCCGGGCGAGACGGACGAGGACATTGACGATACGCTAGGGTTGCTCGACGAGGTGCAGTTCGACGCGATCTTCAATTTCAAGTACTCGCCGCGGCCGAACACCTCCGCGCTCGGGTTGGGCGATCAGATTCCGGAAGAAGAGAAGGGCCGCCGGCACATGAAGGTGCAGGAGCGGCAGCGGATGATTCAGATCCAGAACAACGCTAACTACGTAGGAGATACTTACGAGGTTCATGTGGAGTTCTTTAACCTGGCGACCGGCCAGTGGGTGGGTAAGACGACGCAGCATAAGACGGTGAATTTCTCGCACCCGAACGGACAGGCGGCGGATTTACTGGGACAGTATGTGGATGTGTTAGTGATGCGGGCGGGGCCCGTGTCGCTGGTTGGCGAAGCAGCATAGGATTTTTGGAGGGCGCGTGGAAATCGAAATGAAGATTCGGGGCCTGATGATGGACCCGGTAACACAGACGCCCATAGTCATCCTGAAGGATGTGGACGGCGGTACGATATTGCCCATTTGGGTTGGTATGTACGAGGCAAATGCGATCGCGCTGGAGATCGAAAAGGTCGCGACGCCGCGGCCGATGACGCATGATTTGATCAAGACGTTGTTGGCTGGGTTAGAAGCGAATGTCAGCAAGGTGGTGGTCAACGAGTTGAAGGATGATACCTTCTACGCGATGATTTGGCTGGAGAAAGACGGCCAGTTGATTACGATTGATTCGCGGCCGTCGGATGCCTTGGCGCTGGCGCTGCGGACGGATTGCCCGATCTTTGTTGATGAGCAGGTGATTCGCACTTCGAAGGCGACTAATTCGGTATCGGATAAGGTAACCAACGACGAGTTGAAGCGGTGGCTGGAGAGTCTGAACGACGAGGACCTCGGCCGGTACAAGATGTAATGTTGGAGATTTTCGAGAAGCTGGCGGCGGCGGGGATTGACCTGCTGCCGGCGGAAATGACAACGCATTTTCTGTTTGTGCGGGATGGGTTCGTTTCGCTGGTGGAGCGGCGGGACAAGGGGTTTGGGAGCGTGGGGACGGCGGGGCTGATGGTGGAAAGCGGGTACGCGGCGCTGCTGTGGCGGGGCGGGGAATCGTTCTTTGTTGGGAAGGGGTTTGAGCGGCGGGCTACGGCCGAAGAGGTGACGGGGTTGCGGCGGTTTGAGGCCGATCTCCGGGCGTGTCTGGACGGGTCTGGTGTTACAAAAGGGGATTGATCTCACCCGTGAGGAGGAGCGCAGTCGAGGGGGGACCGAGTCGATATGACGGCGGCCTTCGCGGATAGTCATTCCGGGCAGAACGACGGGCGGGGCCGGCGAGTTCAGTTGGACGGAAGTCTGAGCGGGCAGGGTCTCCCTCCACGATTTCCGCTCGACGCGGGAGTGCTTGACTTCAGTCCCTCGTACTGAGGCTGTTGGTTCAACGCGGTGCTCGCTTGAGAGGCACTCCATTGCGGCCGGGCCGGGGCAAGCCCGATAAGTTGAGGAATGAAATCCGCATATTGGAACCCGGGATGCTCAGGGTTACATGGGTTGAGGGACCCGAAAGGACGAAACCGGCCCCATGGAAGAGGGGAGAGGCGCTGTAGGCGGGCGAACTGATCACGAACGGTTGACCAGGACAAGAGGCCCGCGGCGGAGGGCGATCCGCCGCTCACGGGAGTCGCTGGATGCGAGGTTTGAGGGGGAGGCGGCCAAGGCCACGCAGACCGCGCTCCGCGCCGGCGACTAATGGCCTCCCGCTGGGCGGTGTTTCACTCGTTGAACTCGTTGGCCGCGCACCGGTGAGTGGACGGTTGCCCGGTGGAAAGGCCGAGGTGGACGGCGATGACATTACCGCGCCGGGGGCCGGTTCCAGGGCGCAGACCGGGAGAGCTTAGCCTTCGGGAGGGACTTGCTTCTTTTGGGGGCATGGCGGAGAGCGAGGGTGATCGGGTCCCCGCCACACTCTTGGCTCAACTCGATCCAGATGCGCGTCCACGGTTTGGGAGGAGGCTAAAAACTTAAGCGTAACCCAAATTGGATGCTACGGGCACCGCGGGCGACGGCCAGGGTACCGAAACCGGGGGAGCCGAGGGTTGTGTTGGGGTCGTCGAAGTTAGCCTTGTTGAGTATGTTGAAGCTCTCGAAACGAAACTGGAGGTTGAGGCGCTCCCGGAAGGGGAAGTTCTTTAGCAGCGATAAGTCAAAGTTCTGAACGCCGGGGCCGGTGAAGGCCGCCCGGCTTACATTGCCGAAAGTGAACAGGGCGGGCTGGGCAAAGGCACCCGTATTGAACCAACGCGCCGGTGTCCGTTCGCTCGCCGGCAGGTTCGGGTTGCCAACCAGATTGGCTCGCTGGGCCCCGGGATTGAAGGCGTTTGTGGTGTTGGCTTGAGTGATGGCCGAGTTTGGGCTGCCCGCCTGAAGCGTCATGATCACGCCGAGATTCCATCCTCCGGCGATCCAGTTGGCGGGACCCTTGGTGAGATACTTACGGCCTTGACCCATGGGTAGTTCGTAGACCCCGGAAGTTACAAGGCGGTGACGAACATCGTTGCCGGAGAGCGACCGCTCCGCCTGACGATTGTAGAAGTCCTGGATGCCTCCGGGGACGTTACCATTCTCAAAACCGGAAGGGACGTCGTCGATGAACTTCGAGAACGTGTAGTTTGTCAGGAAGTTAAGGCCTTTGGAGAAGCGCTTCTCTAATTTGAGATTCAAAGAGTGGTAACTCGAGTTACCCCAGAAAGGGGTTTGAGAGACGACGTTGCCGAACTGGGGGAAGGGGCGGCGGGCCTGGGCGTTGCCAGCGCCCATGAGTTCGGGGCGGACCTGATTTACACTGGTGCTGGGGCCATTGAGGCGGTGGCCGACGTTGGCAATGTAGCCGATTTCGGCGAGCGTTTGGCCAGCGAGTTGGTGCTGGATGATGAAATTCCACTGTTGGGAGTAGCCGAGGCGGCGGTCGAGTTCGATGAAGGTGGGGTTGTAGCGGGCGGCTTGACCGACGCGGACGGCACCGAGCGAGGCGTCGAGGGAGGGTTGAGTGGCATTGGCGGGGAAGCCGTTGCGGAGAAAGAAGGGCGCGGTGATGCCGTTATCGGGAGAGGAGACATCGACGGCGACTTCAAAGCCGGCGGAGTTTGTATTGGAGCCGGGGAGGGGCGGGCCGAAGAAGATGCCGTACGCGGACCGGACGACGGTGCGGGCGGAGCCAAATGGTTTCCAGGCGAAGCCGAGGCGGGGGCCCCAGTTGTTGAAGTCACCGTTGTAGACGGTCCGGCCCTGGCCGTTGAGGCCGGCGAAAGTCAGGGCGCCGGGGGTGCCGGAGACGGGATTGATTTGCTCATAAGAGAAGCCGTTTTGGCGGTTATTGGCGTCGAGGCGCGGGGTGTGGGCTTCCCATCGGAGGCCGGCGTTGAGGGTGAAATTGCTGGAGATTTTCCAGTCGTCGTGGACGAAGCCGGCGACGTACCAGCTACTGCGGTCGAGGGGTTGGGTGCTCTGGGTGGAGGCGGCGGTGGGAAAGCCGAGGAGCAGGGAGGCGAGTCCGTTGCCGGTGTTGGCGGTGCCGATGAGGGCGGTTGGGTTAACGCCGAAGGTGAAGCTACCGGAGATGGCGGGGTTGAAAACATCGACGTTACGGCCCCAGCGAGCCTCTCCGCCGTACTTAAAGGCGTGTTTACCTTTGAAGGTGGTCACCGCGTTGACCATATGGAGATCGTAGATGGGCGTCTGGATGCGTTCCTGGGTGGAGTTGCCGAGGGCCTGGTAGCCGGCCGGGAGGACGCGGGGGAAGGCGCGATCCGAGACGCCGCGGAGGCCGAGTTTGGTGGGCCACCCTTCATCGAGGCCGGGGGAGAGCGAGCGGAAGAAGCGGGGTTGCCAGTTGAAGCGGAAGTCGTTGATGGTGGTGGGGGTGAAGTTGTGGGTTTGGTTGACGAGCGTAGAGTAGGCGCGGCGGAGGGCGGTGTTGGCGGTGCCGTCGGCGGCGGCTTCGG
>JBBRIO010000124.1:0-10928 GCA_038220855.1 Bryobacterales bacterium
TGAGTAAGTCGAGGTGCTCACCGGTCGTGATGCTGTTGAGAGAAGCGATGTACTTGCCGAGGCCCGAGACGGGGCCGCGGCTTTTTGCTCCATTTTCCCGGGCTGCTTCGGCGCGCCGGGCTTTTTGTTCTTCGGTCATGATGAGAACTCCGATCAAGATTTCGAAATGCAAAAAGCGCTTGTTTCCGCAATTGGACACAAGCGCTTCCTCAGTTTCAATTTACGACGGCGGAAGTACCGAATCGGACGCTGGCCGATTGGCCGAAATCGATAACTGATTTGTAGTCAGAGAGATGGCGGGAGCATATTTATTTTTTCACCTTGTGAATCGTTTACCGGCCAATGACAAAAAGCCGCCAGATGGCGGCTAAGGTGAGGTTTTCTTCCAGATGGGGCTGTGATTGAGTACAGGCGAAGGCGGCCAGTCGGAAATCGTTTCCAGCGGTGAGCCGGTCATGGTCTGCGCCACCTCAGTGATTGTATTTATCCCATGGACTGATCCCGTTGGCAACCTCTCTTGGCCGGCTCGCCTCTGCCCCTCTCAACAGACTTCCTCTGTCATCGGACGCGGATGGCGCAACCGCCAAGCCCATGACTCCTCCCTGTCACTCATCCGCATCCAACGCGGAATCTGCAATCGCTGCCCGCTTACCCTCACCTTCGTCCCTTTCTGGCTCATGCCCCACGCTCACTATTCCCTCCTGGCTCGGCAGCAAGCCACCACCCTAGCCAACTCAACCAATCTGCCCCCTTGAACACTGCATCCCCATCTGCGCCGACAAAGACCGCTCCCCCGATCCCTCCACCGTCCGGCGCTCGTTGCTCCGCCGCACCCAAAGCCTCTGGATCAGCCTCCTCGGGGGTGGTTCGCTTCGCCCACCCTGCTCGCCTGGGATTGGAGGGCAGCAAGCCGTATTCTGATCCCGGAGATCAACCCAGCATGAACAGCCAACAACGAAATCGATTGCGATTCCGCATTCCCCTGCTCACCCACCTCGAACAACAAGGATGGAAACCAACCGCCTACAGCCAAGGAACGGCTTGAACCCTTGGAGTCCGGGTGCTTCTGTCAACTCCAATTGGGTTCTCCCGCACTTTCCGTGCAAGTCAGGGGGAAGGCCCGGAGGGGATTTCGGCCCTCCCAGGAACATAGGGTAGGACGCGGGCACGTAACAGGTCGAATTTTGCCCGGCCGGACATCTGCCGCTTCACCAGTTTGAGCGGATGAATTTGCCCTTCCCCTTGGCCATTGCTCCACGGTAGGATAACGGCGGCAGTGACGGCGTTCTCATCACGGCGCAATCCGTCACAGAATCGGCTGATTTCCGGCAACCCTGTCCGGTAGGCGTCATCATGCCAGTTCTGTAGAGCGTCAGTCTGCTTAGCGCGGAACACGGCGGCGAAACCTTGCGACAGTTCATGGAGGATCGGAATCTCCGGGCAGGATTTATGCAGTTTGGCGAGCAGTTGCCGCCCATCGGGTTTCAGGTCTTCTGGCCGGCGGGCCAGCAGCACGGATGCCTGCCGTGGGGAAGGCGGTTTGGCTTTCGGCTGGCGAGAAGCGATTGCCTTTCGGAAATACTTGGTCCCCCGCGTGCGAAGCGTCGCAACGAAACGGGTCATTGTGCTTCGTCCGCCGGTATAGCCTTGGGCTTGGATCTCGTGCCAGAGCTCGGTCGCATTGTGGCAGCCCTCGGTCCAGCGATGTTCCAGAAACTCCTGGAATTTACTGATGCCGGGAGGTGGGCGATGCGGTTTCGCCTGTTCTGGGAACTCGCCGGCGCGCAGGAATCGTCGACCCGTTTTCCTTCCCATGTGCAGCGTGCGACCGATTTCTTGTTGACTCATTCCTTTGCGGTGGAGGGCGACCACTTCGTTGTACCGTTGGACCCGGCACTGCCGCCGTTGCTCAGAAACTTGCTCCGGCCTGGTCTTGGCCGCAGGCGTACCTTCGGCCGGAAGCATACGCCTATATGGAAGAAAGGAAAAAAGAAGTCATCGCCTACGTCACCACCCACCCAGCCGAAGTCGCCTCCCTCATCGTTGGCCGCTTCTTCCAATCGCGTCCAAAATAAGACGAGAGAGGCCTTGACTACCGCCAGCGTGGGAAGGCGCGGCTCCGGTCTGCGGTCGGTGACGGGTAAGCAGCCTGGTCGAAAGCCGGAAGATCTTCCCGGAATAGGCGATCAGGCGACGGAGAACGGTTAGCGTTTCCTTGCCAGGGAGCGTTTCCACTCCAGTTCGGAAACTTCAATGCAGGAGGCGTTTTAGCTTCTGGAATTCGCCGACGGCATCCCGCACCTGGTCGTAAAAGGCCTTGGGAATGAATAGCTGGCCAACTTTGCCGGCATGGCTCTGCACCAGATAGAGCGAAGCGTGCCCCTCGATGCCGACTCAATGGCAGTAGGGCTTGCCGCACTTGCTGGAACGCTCCGACAGAGTCCCGCGCAAAAACCGTTCGCTGGAGACGATTTGCGCGATCCGGATGCCCTGAAGCCGAACTCAGGTAAAAACAAAATGGAATCATATGTTTTGGCAGGGCTAAAAAACTTGGTTGCGGAGTCGCCGACAGGACATCCCCCTTGACATACAACAGATATATCTGATAGATTGACCGGGAGTTTGGATTAATAAAACCAGAGGTGATGGTGATGCTCCGTGCCACGTTCGCAGCAGCTCTGATGTCTTATGCCGCTTGGGCTGAGACATGCCCGATCAACGAATCTTTGATCTCCAAAAAGACTTCAGGAATTCAGCCCCATGACAAGGGAGAATGGACTCGCAAAGGCTGGAGGGTGACAACGCCGAACACGCAGATCAAATACGATCTCGGCCGCTTCTATTCCAAGGGTAGTGTGGAGATGCAAGTGCGGGGCCCTTTGTCGCAGCCGCTTAAACACAGCCTGATTGCCTTATGGAACGAGGAGGCCGCTGTCGATGGAAATCGCAAGACGCAGAGCTTTTATCAGCTTCGGCTGCAAGAAACCGGCATGATGTTGCGGCTCACCAATCGCTCCGATGGACGCAGTTTCGAAGGCAAAACCGGGGCGCTCAATTTCGGCGACGGATGGCATACAGTCCGGGGCACTTGGGATACCAAAGGCGGTGAAAACCACCTTTGGCTAGATGGCAAGTCGATCAAGAGCGGTAGGTTCAACGCGGAGTTTCCCGGCTTCCGGTGGGTTTTCATAGGCAAAGACAACTATCAGAAGCAGTTTTCGGTGCCTGGCATAGAGTACCGGAATCTGAAAGTTTGCGTTGAGTAGCGACACCGTTCCGAACTGATATATCATCTGAACATCAGCAGGTTGTATGATCGTTCTTCGTGGCTCGGTTATTGCGCTCTGCCTAGGGTTGGCCCACTTGCCGGCACAGTCGATAAAGGGCGTTTTTGTCGGGACGGTAATGGATTCGAGCAAGGCTGCGGTGACCAATGCGGCGGTAGTTATCGTGAATTCCTCTACCGGTGCCACGGTCTTTCGAGGGACAACCGATGCGCAGGGCTCATACACGGCTCCTGCTGTTCCGGTTGGCACCTATCACCTCGGGTTCGAAGCGCCGGGATTCAAGCGCACTGATATTCGAAACGTTGGTTTGAGAGTGGACGAACGCGTCCAAGTCAACGCCGTGCTGGACCCGGGCGCGGTCTCGGAAACCATTACGGTCTCCGGAGAAGGAATTGGGCAGTTGCAGACCGAATCGTCCTCCATCAGCGAGGTGATCAACGTCGCGCAGATGCAGGAGCTACCATTGCCTGGCGGCGGCAGAGGCGATGACGTCCTCAACGTCCTGACATTAATGGGTGGCGTGAGCGCGGGCGGCAATGGAACGCGCATCAACGCGCAGCAGATCTCCATCAACGGCAGTCGCACCTTGAACACGGAGATAGCGGTGGACGGCGTGTCGATCCTTTCGGGCACTACGGGGAGCATAACGATGATGCCGGCAAGAGAGGCGATTCGCGAGGTGAAGATACTGAGCTCCGCCTATTCGGCTGAGTATGGACGCACTTCCGGCGGCTATGTGAACGCCGTAGTCGCATCTGGAACGGCCGAGTACCATGGCGCGCTGTATGAGACCTTTCGGAATGAAGCGCTGAACGCCAACGGCTACTTCAATAATGCGCGAAGGGTGCGACGCCCGAGAGACCGCTACAACCAATTCGGCGGGAAGGTGGGCGGACCCGTTCGCATTCCCAAGCTTTACGATGGCCGTAATCGCAGCTTCTTTTTCGCCAACTACGAGGGGCTTCGTATCGCAAACCCCGCCACGCCAATTTCCACGTTGCCCGACGAACGGTTTCGCGCGGGAGACTTCTCGGGATCCCGCGTTGCCGTACGCGATCCGCTCACGCGGATGGCATTTCCGGGCAATCGGATTCCCGGGAACAGGATCGATTCTGCCGCTCGCAAGATACTTGGCTTGGTGCCGTTGCCGAATACGACGGGGACCGCCGACACAGCGAACGGACGGGAGTTGAACAATTATGTGAACGCGCAATCGGTGGATGAGTTCATCGACAACTACACGGGGCGCTTCGATCAGGTTGCTCTCGAGGGCCGTTCGAGATTCTTCGCCCGCGTCACCCATTACGATCAAAGCCGCCCAGCCGCGGCTCTGATCCCGGGGCCCCTCAACAACGAGCGCGGTCCGGAAACGCAGGTTGGCTGGCAGACAGCCTTGGGTTATACTCACGTGCTTTCCCCTTCTTTATTGCTCGATTTAAGCGCGGGCTTTAACAGAAATAACCAGAGCGTGGATCGGCCGGATTTCGGTCTGAACGCCACGGAAGTATTTGGCATTCAACGGACGATCGGAGCGGCCGCACCGAACTTGAATATCAGCGGCTGGCGCACTTTAGGGCTGAACACCAACACTTTGCGGCGGCAGATCACCAATACATTTCAGTACAGCGGATCGATCAGTTGGTCCCGCTCGGGCCACTTGGTGAAGATTGGATCCCAGCTCCGGAAAAACCAATTCAACGTGTTCAATCCGGGAGGGAGTTGGACCGGGACTTATCGCTTCGACGGCGAACTGACGAACGTGACGAACAGCGCCAACAATCCGGTAAACGCCTTTGCCGACTTCTTGCTGGGCGGGATCGCCTCGGCCGACTACAAAATCCCGCAGCCGCTGACCGGCCGGCGAAATTGGAATCTCGGCATCTTCATCCAGGACGACTGGAAAGTGACGCCTCGGCTCACGCTGAACCTGGGTTTGCGGTACGAGTACGAATCACCCTTGGTGATAGTCAACGACATCTATTCGCGTATCGACGATGCGACGGGAAAACTGCTGGTGGCCGGCAGGAATGCGACCCGCTCGTTGAATCTGGACTCGGCTAAGTTCAACTTCGGCCCGCGCGTGGGCTTGGCTTTTTCGCTGAATCGGAAGACGGTGATCCGCTCCGCCGCCGGTCTCTTTTTCGGACAGATCTTTTCCAATCACGGCGGCACCGTGACGTATCCGGGGTTCACGCCCGTGCAGACCTTCAACGATCCCGGCGTTGGCGTGGCGCTGCCCTTCCGATTGCAAGAGGGCTTTCCGTTGATTGCAGTGCAAAACCTCGACGATCCGTTCGCTGAAGAGCGTTCCGCCACTCCCGCGAGTCCTCTTTCTCCGTCAACTCAGTTTTCTGAGATCAATCCTCTCCCGTCGATATGGCAGTGGAACTTCGGTGTGCAGCGTGAGCTTCCGGCATCGATCGTGCTTGACACCAGCTATGTTGCAACGAGGGGACTGCACCTGCCGCTGGCCTTGGTGGCGAACCTGCCGCCCTTCGAACTGGCGGAACGTCTCGCGCTATCCGGCAGCGGAACCGTCACGCAGAATGCGCGCCCGTTCCCGCACCTCACGAGCTACAGCCCTCGCGTTCACGCCGGCAGTTCCATTTATCATTCCCTGCAAGTCAAGGCGACGCGGCAGTTCTCTCACGCCGTATCGTTCCTGACGACCTACACGTGGTCCAAAGCAATTGACGAAGGCAGCGGCTTTTCAAGCCTACCCAACGGAGCGGATCCTGGCCAGTATCCGACGCTGTTCCGGAATTTGGACCGCGCTGTGGGTGGGTTTGATCGCAGGCACAATTACACGTTGGCCTTGCTATGGGCTCCTCGGCAGCGGTGGATTCGCGGTTGGCAGTTCGCTCCGACCCTCGCGGCTAGAACCGGCTTACCCGACACGATCTCACAGAGCGTGTTGAACGCGACGGCGAACCAGCAGAGGCCGAACGTGATCTCGAATGCAAGCATCTACATTCCGGAGCGGGTTGAAGCAGGTACTGCGATTCGTTACCTGCGAAGTCCATCGGATCCGGCATTCCCGCTGGCGCCTTCCGGTCCAGTGGTGGCGCGAATCGGGGGCCAGCAAACCCTGGTCCCGCCATCTTCCATCGGAACGCTTGGGCGAAACACAGTGCGTGAGCCTGGTGAGCTGAACGTGGATCTGGCTGTGTCCCGCCGTTTCCGATTTGGCGAGAGATTTGAGCTTCAATTGAGAGGGGAGGCGTTCAATCTGCTGAACAAGACAAACTTCCTAGTTCCGAATGTAGATTTGCCGGTGACAGCGGACGCGGTTGGAAGGCCTGTCTTCAATGCTCCTAATTTCGGGTTGATCACGGGCGCCCGTCCGGCCCGGTTTATGCAACTGGCGATTCGGCTGGTTTTCTGACGGCAGACCCCGAGGACCAAAATGCCCCGGATCATTTACACGGATTTGAGGAGACTCCTGGAGGCACCGAGCTGACGCCCCATAGTCAAAAGGGGCCGAGTCATCGCATCTGAAACGTTACCAAGGAAAGTGGACAGCCGGAGAGGAAAGTGGAAATCCAAGATAGGTATTTGTCAAGGCAAAGTAAAAATGTCCGGTTCGTGTTGGCTCTTGGAAAGAGCATGGTCAGTTTATCGTGCCGGTGAGGCGGAGAACGGCACTGGTGGCGAGCAACCCCTCAAGGTATATCCGGTCGGAACTTACCTACACGATGAGGAGGGCGTGATGCTCCCGTTGCGTTGCCGGGCTTGGCCAGAGCGGCTGTCGGGAGGCGGCGCTCTGATCCAGGGGGCACCGGCGTAAATAGCAGTGGCGAGGAAGCCAACGCCGAAGGGATCGGCGCAACCCATCAGACTACGACGACCATCCGACCCATGTGGAATCCGGTCATCGAAGACGTTTCCCGCTGTTAGGCGACCTTTTGGTTCGATGTTACTTCCTCTCCCAGATGGATTAGCCGGTCGCATTGGATAGAGCGATCGCCTGGCCCGGCAATGGTCCTGTATTGTCGAGGAAACCCTTTATCCAAGAACTCTCGTTAGCGCGAGGTTTTGCCTGCCGCTTCTTTTCCATGGCTGGTTCCTCCGGCTCGACCTTCGGCCTTCGATCGCGAGACTGATAGCTCAAGTAGTGGTTGTCGAAGCGAACCGCGATCGTTCCATCCCGCAGTTTCTCAATCCGGAGATCGGCTCTCCGCAAGCCGGTCCGGATGCCGACCCGTTCGATGACATATTGCCGAGCTTTAAACTGGAACGAGTAATCGGCCTTGACCTTCCGGGTTTCCACGTAACTGAGGACCGCATCCAGATCGTGGCCCTGCTCGAGTGGACGATGCGCGTCTTCCGCTTCGTTGGGCTGTACTGCCAGCATACGGTTCCACCATGGGATGAAGTCTGCGGCCGAGTATTGATTGGCTTCGGCCAGCGTCTTACGCCCGCGATCCGCAGGTCTTTGCCCAGGCGGTGCTGCGCCGTCTCGCAGCTTCTTTCGATCCGTCCGTTGGCCTGTGGGGAGTACGCCGCGATCCACGCGATGCACAGTTCTGCTAACCTACGGTGAATGTGGGTGGGTGGCATCGGCTCGCGTTGGCCGCCCGGTAGTTCCTTCTCATCCCGAGCCACTTTTGGTGATGTGTGGAACAAGCTCGCCGTGTCTGTGTAGAACGCCCTTGGCCAGCCATGTTACAACAGGTAGCCCGCCGGCAGGTTCCTGTTCTCCGCGGTCGAGTCATGCAAGGCGACTGGCGCGGATAACCGCTTGGTCGCATCGTCGATCATCGAGATCAGGTACAACGGCTCACTCCCTCGCCTTTCCAGCTTTGGCACTCGCGAGAAGTTGGCCCTTTGATACTTTGATTTGGCCCACCCTTTGGGTAAATAGTTCCCCATGGGGCCAGATGGAGCCAAGCCCTGCCGCGCCCGGAGGGCGACGCGTTTAGGGCTTGGCGGAGGCCGGCGGCATGACCTCCGCGGGACGAAAGACAGGATTAAAACTGATCGGCTCGGCAGGCACAATCGTGACGGACTTACCGGCCAATACACTCGGTCTGACTCCCCGGGATCGTAGTTAGTCGGCTTGCCAAAGGTGACGGCGCGGAAACCGCAATTGCGGCCGCATACTCGCCCCAGGATCATGAAAGTCAGCGTTCCCGCCCCCCAGCACTCACCTATGTTGGGGCACCGGGCCTCTTCGCAAACGGTGTGCAAGCGGAGTTCCTTTGTCAAAGCCTTGACGCGGAGATAATTCGCCCCTCCCGGGAGTCTGGCCTTGAGCCACGGCGGCTTGGGCGCGAGGCGTGGCTTGGCCTCCGCCTGGAGGATGCTAAACAGCGCTGGGTACGGCCTCTTCCGCTCGTAAGAGCCTGAGCCGATCCCGGTATGTTTCGGAAACTCACTGTTCACCCGCATCACCTCAATCCCGTCCGGCCCTCCTGAAAGAGCCGGTTCGTCTGTAGGCCACCGCGTCTTGACCGTATAGTCAAGACTGATATACTGAAAGCGTTAACCTCGCGGCGGACTTTGCCCCGTCGTGCCTGCGAAACGAAAAAAACATGCGTGTACTGCTGATATCCACCTACGAACTTGGCCGGCAGCCTTTCGGGCTGGCGTCGCCCGCCGCGTGCCTGCGCGCTGACGGACACGAAGCCACATGCGCTGATCTCGCTGTGGAGAAACTCCCTCCCGATGCGATACGCGACGCGGAACTAATCGCCGTCCACCTTCCGATGCATACCGCAACGCGCCTTGCGGTACCGGTAATCGAAGCTGCCCGGCGCGTTAACCCCGGCGCGCATATCTGCTGCTACGGTCTTTACGCGCCCGTCAACGCCGGTTATCTGCGATCACTCGGAGTGGAGACGCTGATTGGCGGAGAGTTCGAGGAGGAATTGCGGCGGCTGGCACTGAGGCTGGCTGCCGGTGATCGATCCTCTTCGGCGGAACCGCTGCTGTCCTTCGACCGGATGCGTTTTGAGACACCGGACCGTTCCGGGCTGCCGCCGCTCGACCGATACGCCAAAATGTTCGATGGCGAGACGGATCGCATCACCGGATATACGGAGACGACCCGCGGCTGCAAGCACCTCTGCCGTCATTGTCCCGTTGTGCCCGTTTTCAACGGGACGTTCCGCGTGGTTCCGGCTGAGGTTGTGTTGGCCGACATCCGTCAGCAAGTGGAGTCCGGTGCGCAACATATCACCTTCGGTGACCCGGATTTTTTCAATGGTCCCGCACACGGCATGCGCATCATCGAGCGGATGAAGAGGGACTTCCCCTCGCTCACCTATGACGTCACCATCAAAATCGAACATCTGCTGAAACGCCGTGATCTGTTGCCCGAACTGCGGCGCACTGGTTGTCTGGTTGTGACCTCGGCCGTAGAATCGGTGGACGATGAAGTTCTCCTTAAGCTCGACAAAGGCCACACGAAGGCCGATTTCCTGGAGCTGGTTCAACTGTTTCGGGTGGCCGGACTGAATCTTTCGCCGACCTTCATTCCTTTTACCCCGTGGACGACGCGGGAAAGCTACCGTGAACTCCTGCGCGTTCTGGCAGAGCTCGATTTAGTGCACGAGGTGGCTCCGGTGCAGCTTGCGCTGCGACTGCTGATTCCAGCGGGTTCGCGACTCCTGGAACTGGACGAGATCCGCCTGATGGTGGACCCGTTCCAGCCGGACGCTTTGGGTTACAAGTGGCGCCACCAGGACCCCGATCTCGACACTTTGGCCCAGCGACTGTTGTATCTGGTAGATTCCGAACAGAAGCGCGGAGCGTCGCGGACCGAATGCTTCGCGGCGATCTGGGCGGAGGCGGGCGGGAGCGAACCGGCGCCGGCGCCGTCTGCCGAGCGAGGGAAAGTGCCACAACCGAGTGAACCCTGGTTCTGCTGCGCTGAGCCGATGCCGGACCGCGTCGCCCGAGTGTGATGGCGATGGCGACGGGCACGCCAAAACGTCTGCTGCTCGTTGCGGCGACCACTGGTTACCAGACCACAATCTTCGCGGAAGTGGCGAGGAGGCTCGGCGTGGAGGTCAGTCTGGCTACCGACCGCTGCCACGTGCTGAACGATCCGTGGGGCGATCAGGCCATCCCGGTCCGTTTCGAGGCGCTGGAAGAATCCGCCGCCGCCGTAGCCTGCGGGAGAAGCTTCGACGCGGTGGTCGCCGTCGGGGACCGGCCCGCCTACTTGGCCGCGCTCGTCGCCGAACTGCTGGGAGTGCCTTTCCATCCACCCGCGGCGGCGGCGGCGGCTATCAATAAATTCGCTGCGCGTGAGTGCTTCCGAAAGGCGGGCCTCCCCGTGCCCGCGTATTCCCGAATCGCATTGGATGAGGACGCCGAAGCGGCTGCAAGCACGTTTCAGTACCCCTGCGTGCTTAAACCGCTTGGCCTGTCCGCAAGCAGGGGTGTGATCCGGGCAAATAGTCCGCAAGAGTTCGTCCCCGCCTTTGAAAGAATCCGCAACCTTTTGAAGAGTCCTGATATTGCGCGGCTGAGCGACCCGGCGTCGGACCACATCCAGGTGGAGACCTTCCTGCCGGGGCGTGAGTTTGCGCTCGAAGGTTTGGTAACGGATGGGCAATTGCAGGTGCTGGCGCTATTCGACAAGCCCGATCCCCTGGATGGACCGTACTTCGAGGAGACGATCTACGTTTCGCC
>JBBRIO010000125.1:0-10872 GCA_038220855.1 Bryobacterales bacterium
CCGGAAGCCACCGGCCGCGGCTGTCTGTTCGTCTCGAAGGAAGCTCTCAAGACGTTTCACATCCCTCCGACGAAAGCTCGGGTCGTCATCCAAGGCTTCGGCAACGTCGGCGGCATGGCCGCCCGGCTTATGGCCAAGGAAGGCATTCGGGTGATCGCCGTCATCGAGGTGGACGGAGCCGTCTACAACCAAAACGGCTTGGACATCGAAGCGTTAATGAAGCACAAAAAGGCCACCGGCTCCATTCTCGATTTCGCCGAAGGAGCCAACCTTTCCGCCACTCAAGCGCTCTTTCTGGAATGCGACGTCCTGCTGCCGGCCGCCAAAGAAAACGTTATCTCGCAGGAGACGGCTCCCCGGATCAACTGCAAAATCCTCTGCGAAGGAGCCAATGGCCCGACGACGGCTTTGGCCGATAGCATCCTCCGCGACCGCGGGATCTTCGTGATTCCGGACATTCTCGCGAACGCCGGCGGCGTGACGGTCTCCTACTTCGAGTGGGTCCAGGACCGTCAGGGCTACTTCTGGAATGAGCAACTGGTGAACCAACGCCTCGAAGAGATTATGGTGGAAAGCTTCCGCGACGTCTCCCAATACGCCCGCGATCATAAAGTGGACAACCGGGCGGCGGCGTACATGCTTGCGCTCGACCGGGTGGCCTTCGCCGTGAAACTCCGCGGAATCTACGCATAGGGATGGCAGCCGAAATTTCGCCGCTCATGCGGCAGTACCACAGCATTAAAGAGCAGGTCCCCGGGGCGCTGCTCTTCTTCCGGATGGGCGATTTCTATGAACTTTTCATGGACGACGCCGTCATCGCCGCCCGTGAACTCGAGATCACCCTCACCTCGCGGAACAAAGATGCCGAGCAACCCATCCCCATGGCTGGCGTTCCCTATCACGCCGCCGATGGGTATCTCGTCCGGTTGATCGCCAAGGGCTTTCGCGTCGCCATCTGCGAGCAGATGGAGCCGCCGAGCCCGGGCAAGAAAATCGTTCGACGCGAGATCACCCGCATCATCACGCCCGGCACGGCCACCGACGCGAACATGCTGCGGAGCCGGGAGAACAACTATCTGGCCGCCGTGCTCCGAAAGGGCAATCGGGCGGGCCTGGCCTACGTCGATGTCTCGACCGGAGAGTTCCGGTCCACCGAACTCCCGCTCGAAGAAATCGCTCCGCAACTGGAAAGCCTGAACGTTCGCGAGGTGCTCGCGGCGACCGGCGTCGAGTGGGCCGGGGTACGAACGAGGACCGACCTCGAAGCCTGGATCTTCGACACCGACTACGCCAGCCGGACGCTGCGGGAGCACTTCTCGCTGCTGTCGCTCGATGGCTGCGGGCTCGGCGACAAGCCGTTGGCGACCGGCGCGGCGGGAGCGGTGCTGCACTACCTACGCGATACCCAGCGGTCGGCGCTCGGCCATCTCGACCGGCCCACGTACTTCGACCGGAACGAGGCAATGGTGCTGGACGCGGTGACCGTCCGGAACCTGGAACTGATCGAGCCGCTCTTCGCGGGCGAATCGAAGGAGTCGACGCTCGTCCACGTGCTGGACGAGACGATGACCGGCATGGGCGGGCGCTTGCTGCGCCGGCGATTGCTGCGGCCCTCGGTGCGGCGGGCGGAAATTGAGGCCCGCCTGGACGCGGTGCAGGCGCTGCTTGCCGACACGATTCTGCGGACCGAACTGCGCAAAGTCCTCGGCTCAATTCTTGACCTGGAACGGTTGCTCGCCAAGGTCACCCTCGGTACGGCCACCCCGCGAGAAATGTCGGCCCTCGGCAACTCGCTGGGCAAGATTCCCGCGCTGAACCGCCTCGTCGGGGAAGTCCGTTTCGACGAAGTAGCCGAAGTGCGGGACCGGATTCTGACGACGATCGCTGACGATCCCCCGCTGAACCTCACCGACGGCGGAACCATTCGCGACGGCATCTCAGCCGACCTCGATCAACTCCGCGATATCAGCCGGAACTCGAAGCAATACATCGCCGCGATCGAGACCCGCGAACGCACCCGCACCGGCATCAGCTCGTTGAAAGTCCGGTTCAACAACGTCTTCGGCTACTACCTCGAGATCTCGAAAGCGAACATGGACCGGGTGCCGGCCGACTACGACCGGAAGCAGACGCTCGTCAATGCGGAACGGTTCACGACCCCGGAGCTGAAAGAGCTCGAAAGCAAGATCCTCGACGCCGAAGACAAGATCCTGACGATTGAGCGGGAACTGTTCACCGCCGTCCGCAGCTTTGCGGCCGAGCAGGCTGAGCGGATCCGGCTGGCGGCGAATGCCGTGGCCGAACTCGACCTGACGGCGGGCCTAGCCCAAGTCGCCGCGCAGAACCGTTACGTGCGGCCGGCGTTCACCGAAAGCGGAGAACTGCGCATCGTCGCCGGACGGCATCCGGTCATCGAGAAGTTGGCCGAACGGGACGCCCAGCGGTTCATTCCGAACGACGTTTCCCTCGACGCCGGCCACGAGTTTTTAGGCTTGATTACCGGGCCGAACATGGGCGGTAAATCGACCTATCTGCGGCAGACGGCGCTGATCTCGATTCTGGCCCAGATGGGTTCCTACGTGCCGGCGCAGTCAGCGACGCTGCCGGTGGTCGATCGGGTGTTTACGCGCATCGGTGCCGCCGATAATCTTGCGCGCGGCCGGAGCACGTTCATGGTCGAGATGACCGAGACGGCGGTGATTCTGAACACGGCCACCAAGCAGAGCCTGATCATCCTGGACGAGATCGGCCGCGGGACGGCGACCTATGACGGCCTGGCGCTGGCGTGGGCTGTCGTCGAACACATCCACGAGCGGATCGGGGCCCGGACGCTGTTTGCGACGCATTACCATGAGCTGACGGTGTTGGCCGACCGGCTGCGGGGCGTCGCGAATCTCCACGTTTCGGTGAAAGAAGCCGGGGACCAGATCATCTTCCTGCGACGGGTTGAGCCCGGCGCGGCGGACAAGAGCTACGGCATTGAAGTGGCCCGGCTGGCGGCCCTGCCGGCGTCTGTGATCGAGCGCGCTCGCGAGATTTTGGCGGTGCATGAGCAGGTGGAAGAGACCGTCGTCGCGCCGAAGCAAGCGCCGATGCAGATCCGGTTGTTCGAGCCGGTGACGGGCGATTTGGCGCAACGGATTCGGGCCCTGAAGCTGGACGAGCTACGGCCGATTGAGGCGCTGCAGATCCTGGCCACCCTGCAAAAGGAGCTCCAGTAAATGCGGGTAGCGGGCATCATGAGCGGGACGTCGCTCGATGGGATCAGTGTGGCGGTGGTCGAGTTTGCGAAGGGCGGCTGGACACTCGACGAACACATTGACGTGCCGTATTCGCGAGCCACGCGTGAGGGGCTGCTGAGCATCTCGAATGCGGCGACCCATACTGCGGAGATAGCCCGCTGGAATTTTCGACTGGGCGAACTCTACGCCAAGGCGGTGGGGAAGTTGAAGACGCCCGTCGACCTGATCGGCTGCCATGGACAGACCGTGTTTCACGAAAAGGGCTGCACGCTGCAGTTGGGCGAGGCGGCCATTTTGGCGGAACGGACGGGGACGCCGGTCGTATCGAATTTTCGACCGCGCGACATCGCGGCCGGGGGGCAGGGCGCGCCGCTGGTTCCGTTTGTCGACGACCTTCTGTTTCGCCATAAGAAGCTACGTCGCGTGGCGCTGAACATCGGCGGCATCGCCAACGTCACGGTGCTCGACCCGGGCCGGGACGCGGTTGCCTTCGACACGGGGCCGGGCAACATGGTGATCGACCAGTTGGCTTGGGTGGTTTCCAAAGGCAAGCAGACTTACGACCGGGGAGCGAAAATGGCGCGGCAGGGCCAGGTGAATCAGGCGTTGCTGGCCGACCTGCTCGCGGCTCCGTACTTCAAAAAACGGGCCCCGAAGAGCTGTGGGCGCGAGCAGTACGGCCGGGATTTTGTGGCCGCGTTGCTGGCGACGCAAGTACCGCTACTGGACCTGATGGCGACGGCGACCGTTTTGACGGCCGAGTCGATTGCGGCGAGCCTGGCGGCACCGGACGAGTTGATCGCGGCGGGCGGAGGGACGTTGAATCCGATGATCATGGCCCACTTGACGGCGCTGCTGCCGGGGACGCGGGTGACGACTACGGCCGAGTTCGGAATACCGGTGATGGCCAAAGAGGCCGTCGCGTTTGCGATGCTGGCGAGGCAGACGTGGCTGCGGAAGCCGGGAAATTTGCCTTCAGCGACCGGGGCGCGGCGGGCGGTTGTCTTAGGTCAGATCACTCCATAATTTTTGTCGCTACGTTACTGGCGACGCGGCTGGATCTAATGGCGACCGGTTTGGCGGCGCTGCAGCCGGGGACCCGGGTGACTACGACAGCCGAGTTCGGGATTCCGGCGCGGCAAACTGGGCTGCGGAAGCCGGAAAATCTGCCTTCAGCGACGGGGGCGAGCCGGGCGGTCGTGCTGGGGCAGATCACGCCATAATGGCCGTATGCGTATTTTCCTGATTACCCTGATGGCGGCCGCCATGGCTTTTGCCGGCGCCGAAGACGATGTGAAGAAGGCCGAGCAAGCGTGGGCCGACGGCATTACCAAGAACGATTTTGCGGCCTTGAACATCGTGCTCGCCGACGACCTGCATTACCTGCATTCGACTGGTCTCGTCGATTCGAAGGCGGCATACATTGAATCGATGAAGAGCGGCAAGCAGAAGTACATTTCGGTGAAGTACGGCCAGATAAAGGTTCGGGTTTATGGCAGTGCGGCGGTTGTGAATGCCGACGCGATGGTGGCCTACACAACCGACGGCAAAGGCGGGAACAACCACTTGGCCTTCACTCATGTGTTTGCCAAGAAGGGCGGAAAGTGGCAACTGGTCAGCCACCAGTCGTTGCGGCTAGAGAAGTAGGTCCGGCGGGATCCACTGACGGCGGGCTTCGCGGGAGCGAACGACGTCGAAGGAGTAGTAATCGCGGAAGAGCCCGCTGCAGGGACTACTGTAGCGGGCCACTACTGCGCTGACCGCGTAGAGGCGCGAGTCGGCAGTGAGTGGCATGGCCTCGGCGACGCGCTCGCCCCAAAACAGGTGAGGGTCTCGTGATAGCCCGAGTCCTCGGTGTTCTGGCCTCCGGTGGCTTCGTTGTAGCGGGGGATGGCGGCCCGAAGGCGATCGAGTGCGGTGGCGGGATTTTCCCGGGTCCAGGCGGCGGTGACGGCGACGTGGGCGGCATGGGTCCAAGCGGATTTGGGCAGGGTGCCGGCGAGAAACTGGGAGATGAATTCGTCGAGCTCTGACTCCGTTTCGAAAGCGCTGGCCATGGATACATTCTGAAACAAATGCAGAATGACTTGTCAGAGTTCGATTCGAAGTTACTGACGCTGCTGTCAGCGAACGCGCGGACGAGCTGGCGAGCGAGTTGGAAGTTTCGGCTCCGGCGGTGACGGCCCACGTGCGGGCGCTGGAGGAGCGAGGGGTTTTGCGGGGGTTCACGGCGCTGGTGGACGCTGAGAGCGTAGGGCCGATGTTGACCGCGTTTGTGTTTGTGACCCTGGGGGCATCTGCGGCACCGAGCGGGATTTTTGACGCGGGTGCCGGAGTGGCCGGAGGTGGTGGAGTGCCACCATGTTGCGGGAGATGACGGCGACGCCGCGGGACCTGGACAGATTCCTCAGCGAGAAGCTGAAAGGGCTGCCGGGGATGGCCCGGACGGGGACGACTCTAGCGTTGGGGACGGTAAAGACGCCGCCGGTGCTGCCAATGTCTGCATAATAGGAGCCATATGTTTTTTGCAAAGGAATTGGCGGGGGAGCCTCCGCTCGAGAGGCAGACGGCGGAGCGATTGTACTCGGTCGGGATGGACTTGTTGCGGCGTCGATTTTGGACGTTGATGACGGAGGATCGGCTGTTGGCGTTGGGCGAGGAGGAGATGCTGTACCTCCATGCGACCGGGGTTTTAGGGGACTTCGTTTCGTTGTCGGTGTATCGGGGACAAGAAGGACTGACTTTTTTGAACCGCGTTCGCCGCCAGGAGTATCGATGGGCGGGTGAACTGTTAGCCGAGCAGAGTTTCTTGCGATTACGGTATGGGTTTCGGAGTGACATCCGGCGAGCCGATCTGAAGATGCTTCACACGTTGGGTTTGCCGAAAGGTAAGGTGGACATAGTGCCGGAATTTTCTTCCGCGCGCCCGGGCTATCAGGATTGGTACATCAACAACGACGAGGGCTTGGTATTGGCTAAAGCGCTGGAGATCTTCGATGGTTTCCTGGTGGAGTCGGAAGGGATCGATCCGATGCGCTTTTGGCCATTTGCCGAGTCGTGCCCGTGGCTCCGATTTGGGTCGGACGGATTGGTACGGGTGCAGCAAGTGCCGCTCGAAACGGCGGCGTTGCCGAAGGGCAACGAAGGTTGGACGCCGCCGCCAGATTGGCCTCGGCCGGGGATGAAACGGCGCGGGACGTGGGAATTGGGATATTTCTACCCGCTGACTCCCATCGGCAAGGATAAAGAGCGCAAGTGGATACCGCGACTGAGCTTGGTGTTGGATGCGCAAAATGGGAAGACTTTGGACCACTCGTTGGGCCTTGCGACGGAGCCGGTGTTAGCGGCGTTGTGGTCGGCGATGGTTGGGGCGATCGAGAAAGCTGGCTATATACCGCGCCTGTTGCGGGTGAGTGACGAGGCCAGCGAAACGATGTTCCGCGCGCTGGGGTTCGACGTGGAACGCCCAGCGGAGATGCCCGCTTTCGAGATGGTTCGAGAGAGTATGCTCACGTCGATGGGGGACATTCGCTTGAACGGGACCCCGTTCTAGAAAAGAAGCTTAAGGCCCATTTGAACGCGGCGAGGTTCGTCGGCGCCATTGATGGTGCCGACGTTTTGGGGGTTGGAGATGTTCGCCGCCGGCAAGTTGAAGTTGGCCGTGTTCGTCGCGTTGAAGGCTTCGGCGCGGAACTGCAGACGGAAGCGATCGGTGATGCCGAACGTCTTCGCCAGGGAGAAATCAATGTTGCGGAGCCATGGGCCGCTAAGGATGTTGCGGCCGGAGTTTCCGTAAGTGAAGTTGGGCTGGATGGCGAAATCGGAGATGTTGAACCAACGGTCGATGGTGGGGCTGGATGCTACTCCCGAGCCGATGCGGTTGGGGCGATCGGCGCCGCCGGCGTTGGTGATGCCGCCGGAGGTGCCGACGGTGAACGGGAGGCCGCTGCGGAGGCTCAGAATGCCGCCGACCTGCCAGCCGCCCAGAATCCGATTGCCCTTAAAGATGGGCAGTTCGTAGTTCGAACTGAAGACATAGTTGTGGCGGACGTCGGTGAGGGAGCGGCCGCGGTTGAGGTTGCGATCCCAGGGCTTGATGCCGCCTCCGGTGCCCGCGTTGTTGAGGGTTTCGTCGACGTTGTCGATCGTCTTGGACCAGGTGTAGGCAGAGAGGAACGTCAGGCCCTTCGAGAAGCGTTTTTCGAGTTTGACGGTCATTGCGTTATAGCTGAGGCTGCCGACGGGGAGTTGGCGGTTGATGCCTGTATAGAAGGGCAGGAGCCGGCGGGTCGGGACCGGCACCGGGGAGGGAGCGATGTCGAAGGGCAGATTGAAATCGACACCGGCGAGCATCTGGCGGGTGCCGTTGGCGTTGTATCCGAGGGTGAGCAGGGTGTCAAAAGGGAGCTCTCGTTGGATATCGGCAAACCACTGCTGCGAGTATTGGGTGGGGAGGAAGTCTTGCGAGGCTTCGACGCCGATGAGGGCCGGGCCGGGTATAGTGGTGGCCGGGAGTTGGACGGCGGGGAAGCCGTCCTTCAGAATAAGCCGCGAGTTGATGCGGTCCAGGGTGGCGAAGCCGATTTCGACGAAGTCGGGTGCCTGATTCTGTCCGCGGGCCCACTGGGTTTGGATGCCGTCGGCCTGAGCATAGATGACGCCGAAGCCGGAGCGGAATACGGTCTTGCTATTAGCGCGGTAGGCGAGGCCGACGCGGGGTGCGAAGTTGTTTTTGTCATTGCGGCAGGCGCAGTTGCCAATACCCAGGCGAGTCTGTTGGAGGCGGGCGTTGGGGCCGGTGTTTGTCAGGTCGAGCTTGAAGTTAGTGACGTTGTCGTTGACGAAGGTGGGGGCGTAAAAGATGTCGTAGCGGACGCCGAGATTGAGGGTGAGTTTGGGGCTGAGCTTCCAATCGTCCTGGAGGTAGCCGGCCACGGTATTGGACCAGAGGTCTTCGCCATTTTCGTTGCCGATGGTGCCGCCGGAGGCAAGGCCGAGCATGAACTCGGCGAGGCCGTCGCCAGTGCCTCCGCGGTTGGCGGGGTTGGCGGTGAACTCGCGATTGAAGGCAAACTGGCCGCGGGCGAAGCGGGAGGCGAGACGGGAGATGTTCTGCCGGCGGAATTCGCCGCCGAAGCGGACGTTGTGTTTGCCGATGATTTTGTAGATGGTGTCGGTGAATTGGAATAGATCGAGGTTGTTGACGTTAGGCCAAAAGCTGCGGGTGCCGAGTTCGGCGTAGCCGGCCGGGGAGAAGCGGCTGTTGCCGCGGTTGTTGGAATTGGCCTGCCCGACCTTGGGGATGCCTTTGATGCCGAACTCCTCAAAGAGGGACTTGTCGTAGGGTACGTCGAAGCGGCTGAGGGTGCGGGTCCAGCCGAAGCGAAACTCATTGGTGGCGGAGGTGCCGATGGTCTGGGACTGGGTGGCCGCGATGGAGTGGCTGACCAAGTTGGTGGTAGTGGCTAGACCGCCGTCGGCGGGAAGGGGGAGGGGACCGGGTTCGTAACGGTCGCGGTCGCGACGGGAGTAACGCGCGGAGAAGCGGCTACGGTCGTTAAAGTTGTGATCGCCTTTAAAATCGTAGGTGTTGACGTTGTTGGACTCGGTGGGGGCGAAGAAGTAATTGTTGGCGAGCTTCGAGTTATCGGTCGGGACCGGATAGAGATTAATGAGCTTGGAGGCGAGGGGGTCCCAACGGTTGAGGGGGACGATGTTGCCGGGGAAAGGCATGCGGGTGAAGCTGGCGGCATTGCCAACGGTGGTAGCGGGGTCGAAGACGGGGCGGATGCGGTTGAAGTCTCCGGCGCGGACTTCGAGGACCGGGACGGTGGGGTTAAAGCTGCGACCGATGCGGGTGCGGGTGCCCTCAAAACTGCCGAAGTAGAAGGTTTTGTCCTTGATGATGGGGCCGCCGACGGTGCCGCCGAACTGGTTCTGTTTGTAGGTGGGCTTCCGGGCTCCGCTGCGGTTGGCGAAGAAGTTGGTGCCGTCCATAGCGGAGTTCCGGAGGAATTCGAAAGCCGTGCCGTGGACTTGGTTAGTGCCGCTCTTGATACTGACGAAGACTTGGCCGCCCATGCGGTTGCCGTATTCGGCGGAGAGGTTGTTGGTAACGACGCGGAATTCGCCGACGGCGTCGACGCTGGGTTTGACTGCTTGGGCTTCGAAGCCGAGGGGGCCGCCGGAGGCGACCGAGGAGTTGTCGACGCCATCAATGTTCACCTGCAGTTGGTAGCCGTGCTGGCCACCGGCGGAGAAGCCGCCTTCGTCTTCGGTGCGACCGCCGCGGGCGGAGACGGTGCCGGCGGTGAGGGCGGCGAGGTCGAGGAAATTGCGGCCGTTGAGAGGAAGTTCGACGATGCGCTTGTTGTCGATGACTTGGCCGACGGTGGTGGTTTCGGAGTCGACCTGCGCGGCGGCGGCGGAAACTTCGATGCTTTCGGTGACGGTGCCGGTTTTGAGCTGGAAATCGATGCGGGCGGTTTGGGTAACGTCGAGCTTAATTTCAGGGACTTCGGATTTAGCGAAGCCGGCCTTGGAGGCGGTGAGCTTGTAGCGGCCGACAGGAAGAGTCGGGGCGGTATAGAAACCCTCGGCGTTGGTGGGGACTTCGCGACGGAAGCCGGTGTCGAGGTTGACGATGGAGACCTGGGCGGCGGCGATGACCGCGTCGGTCGGATCCTTAACCACACCTTGAATGGTGCCGCTCTGCCCGAACGAAGCGCTGCTGAGCAAAAAGAAAATACAAGCTAACCTGGGAAGCATCTTCCTTAAATTATATGCGGGCCTGGATTCAACAGATACATATTTACCTCAGCTTGCTGAGCTTCACGAGTTTGGTCGTCTTTGGCTTGGTGGGGCTCCACGCCACGTTCGAGCCAAAGTTTGAAGATCGACCAAAGGAGGAGGCGCGGCGGTGGGAGATCGCGTTTGCAACGCCAAAAACTTTGGACGATGTGGAGTTGGCCGAGCGGATTCGGAAGGAGTTCGCGAGCGCCCTCGCGAACCCGGTGGCGAAGCAGTTTTTGAAGCGGACTGCCGAGGGCCGGCTGCAGGTGGATTTTTTCGAAGTGAATGGGTTGACCCGGGTGGTGGTGTTCGACGACAAGTTGACCTTTGAACAGACGCGGGTGCCGGTGCTGGAATATCTCAACCGGATTCATGCGACGACGACGCGGGCTCCGGTGACGGATCTGCGCGTGCGGGCTTGGATCTGGTACAACGAGCTCGCGATTTGGAGTTTGCTGGGAATGACGATGACGGGGATTCTTCTGTGGCTGACGATGCGGTTGTCGCATCGGGGGGCGTTCGTCGCGGCGGTTTTAGGGACGGGCGCGTTTGCGTTGATCTATTGGAGGCTGCAATGAAGCGGAAACTGTATCCGGTGTTGCGGGACGTACACTTGACGGTGGGCATTTTCTCGATGCTGTTCGTGTTGATGTACGCGTGGAGTTCGCTGCAGATTGCGCACCCGACGTGGATGAATACGAAGCCGGCGACGACGGAATGGACGGCGCAGATCGGCACGGGACTGGCCCCGCGCGATGCGGCGACGGCGTTGCGGACGGGTCGCGGATTGGAAGGAGATTTGGTGCAGATCCGGCTGAAAGAGGGGCGGACGCAGTTT
>JBBRIO010000126.1:0-10815 GCA_038220855.1 Bryobacterales bacterium
AGGCCGCCCGATTGCGGCCAGCCAGCGTCCGACCGGTGGCGACAAAGCCCTGGCCGGAAATAAGAAGCAGTTTTTCCGCCGGAAGAAGGTATGCCGGTTCTGCGTCGAGAAGATCGACCACATCGATTACAAAGATGTGAAGTTGCTCTCGGCCTTTATCTCCGAACGGGGCAAAATCACCCCGCGCCGGATTTCCGGTGTGTGCTGCGTGCATCAGCGCTTGCTCGCCATGGCGATCAAGCAGAGCCGCAACATCGCCCTGCTGCCGTTCACGACGTCGCTCTAACCCGAGGAGAATCCCCACATGGAAGTTATTTTACGAGAGGATATCGACAAGCTCGGCACGCGCGGTCAACTAGTGAACGTCGCCCCGGGCTTCGCCCGCAACTTTCTGTTGCCGAAACGGCTTGCCGTCCCGGCTACGGAATCGAACAAGAAGATTGTGGAGCAAGAGCGTCAAGCGGGTTTGCGGCGGGAAGCCGTTGAAGCCGGTGCCGCGCAAGAACTGGCCAAATTGCTCGAGCCGACCGTAATCGAGATCAGCATGAAGGCCGGCGAGAACGACCACCTGTTTGGTTCGGTGACCTTGAAAGACATCGCCGACCAACTCGAGGCCAAGGGCTTCCACATCGACCGCAAGAAGATCGTACTCCCCGAGGCCATCAAGACCCTGGGTGAGTTCCAGGTTCCGGTGAAACTGCACAAACAGGTCACCACGAACGTGAAAGTTATCGTCAAGCGGGAAGAGTAGTTTCCTTCGCCGCAGTTAACTGAAGAGATGGCCCGGAGACAGATGCTTGACTCCGGGCCATCTTCATTAGGAGGATAATCTCATGGGCTATTTCGATCTAACCGGCCACACGGCAATCATTACCGGGGCGGCTTCTGGAATCGGCGCGGCGATTGCGCGGCGTTTGGCGAAGGCGGGAGCGACCGTCGTGATCGCCGATATCAACGGAGCGGCGGCGGCAGAAGTGGCGGCCACCATTTCGGGAGCTCTGTCGGTCCAGATGGACGTGACGAGTACGGAGTCGGTGCAGGCCGCTGTCGACGGCGTGATCGCCAAGACGGGGCAGGTGCACATCCTCGTCAATAACGCCGGGATCGGCGGGAAGGCTGCTCCCCTGTGGGAGCAGGATATCGACGACTGGCACAAGTGCATCGCGATCAATATGGACGGGGTCTGGAACGGTTGTAAGGCCGTCATGTCCCACATGCGGGCGAACAAGTACGGCCGGATCGTGAATATCGCCTCGATTGCCGGAAAAGAAGGTAACCCGAATATGTCCGCCTACTCGGCGACGAAAGCGGCGGTGATCGGGTTTACGAAGTCGATTGCCAAAGAAGTGGCGACCGACGGCGTTTGCGTGAACGCGGTGAGCCCGGCCGTGGTGCGGACTCCGATTCTGGAACAACTCACGCCGCAGCAGGTGGCCTACATGACCGAGAAGATTCCGATGCGCCGGACCGGTGAGCCGGAAGAGATTGCCGCGGTCGTGCATTTCCTGTCGAGCCCGGATTGCAGTTTTGTTACTGCCCAAACCTACGACGCCTCGGGCGGGCGCGCAACTTACTAAGCCCCTTCGGAAAATTATGTTACTTTTGCCTTCTCAATACGCCGCCGCGCCGTTGCGCGATCTTCTGCACGAAGCGGGCCGGGGCCGCATCCCGACCGACCATGCGTTCGTCAAAGCGATTTTAGATCGAGGACCATCGGTGGCCGAAGAGGTGGCTGCCTATGCTCTCGAACAGCCGGAGGAAGACCGGGTCGACCTGACGGTGGACCTGTTCCACATTTTGCGTGCTCTTCGGCATCCGGCGGCGATCCCGTTTTTCATCGATCTGTTGCACCAGGACGACGGCGAAGCGCCGGACCACATCTACGAAGCGCTCGGGGAGTTGGGTGAGGCGGCGGTGGAGCCCTTGCTGGCTTTGCGCGAAACGGCCGAAGGCGAGAGCCGGGGCAACCTCGCGTTCCTCCTGGCCGGATTGGGCGTGAAGGACGAACGGATTAAGGCGATTTTGTTGGAGCGGCTGGAGAGTGAACCGGCCGAAGCGGCGATCAACCTGAGCCTTTACGGCGATCGCGATCTGATTCCGGCGATGACGGAACGGATGGAACGGATGGGCGACGAAGAGAAAGACGAACGGCGGGAGCTTGAGTACTCGTTGAGGAATCTGGAAGCGCCCGTAGTCGAAGACGGACATCCCGAATATGACGTCTACGAGAACTTCGACGAGGTCGCGACTCCCGTGTGGGACGTCCTGGACGTCGAAGAAATCGTCGAGTTTTTGCAGCATCCCGAGCCAAACGTAAGGCGGGAAGCGGCGGAAGCGTTAGTGGACGAGGAGCCGGACGAGGAGCTGTTAGGGGTGCTGATGGGCGCGGCGGAGAAGGATTCCGACGCGGGCGTTCGGGCGGCGGCATGGCAGAGTCTGGCCGAGTATTGGCCGGAGGACGGCGTGGCCGACAAGCTGCGGGCGAAGATGTTGGACGAGACGGCGCCAGGGGCGGAGCGAGCGGGAGCGGCGATCGGGGTGGCGACCAACGAACTGACCCCGGCGGTGGAGAAAGTTCTCCGGGCGTTGTACGAGGACCTGGAGACCCGGGCGGCGGCCATGCGCGGCATGTGGCGTACTTTCGACAAAACGTTCGCGGCCATCTTTTCGAAGCATTTGCAGGACCCGATTCGACCGGTGCAGAACGAGGCCATTACGGGTGTTGGCTACTTGGGGATGAACTACGAGTCCAAGCAACTGGAAGACATGTTCGATGACCCGGATCTGCGGGAACGGGCGCTGTTTTCGTTTGCGTTATGCTGCTCCGGCGATACGACGAAGTCGAACGCCAAAAAGTTGTATCGGAAGATCGAGGACCTGGCGGGCGGATTGAACGATGAGGAGAAGGACGTCGTTGAGACGGCGATCGATACCCGGTTGGCGTTGCACGGCGTCGCTCCGGCCTTTGCCGAACCGCACAGCCACTAGTTTTTTTCGCGGCAGGTGAGGAAACGTTTATACTGATGGCAGCGTCTCCTCACTTGCTATGTCGGCTAGTCCATCTATACGTGTCGCCTACTTCACGGACTCATTCGATGAGGTGAACGGCCTTGCGCGGACGAGCCGGGAGATGTCCGCGTTTACTCGCCGGAACGGCTTGCCGCTGTTGCTGGTAAGACCGGGGGAAGAGACGCGGAGTTGGACGGATGGGAATCAGATGCATGTGAAGTTGCATAGGGCGGCGACGTCGATTCCTCTCGATAACGAATTGTCGTTTGATCCATTATTGCCGCGCCATTTGTTGCGTTTGCGGGCGGCAGTGCGGCGATTTCGCCCGGATGTTATCCACGTGACGGGGCCAGGCGATATTGGTTTGATGGGGGCTTATTTCTCCTTCTATTACGGGATCCCGCTGGTGGCGTCGTGGCATAACAATCTGCATGAACTGGCGGCGAAGCGGCTGCACTTTTTGTTAGACCATCCAGTGTTTGCGTTGCTGCCGCGGGCTTATACCGAGTTTGTTACGGCGCTGACGGAGCGGGGGGCGCTGGAAAGTATCACGTTGTTCTATAAGCTGGCCCGGCGGTTGTTTGCCCCAAATCCGGATTTGGTTCGTTTTCTAGAGGAACAAACCGGCCGGCCGGTGCACTTAATGCCGCGGGCGGTGGACACGCGGTTGTTTCATCCCGGTCGGCGCTTTCGGCAGGATGGGGCGTTCACGCTGGGATTTGCCGGTCGATTGCAGCCGGAGAAGAACGTCCGATTGCTCGTGCAGGTGCAGAAGGCGCTGCCGGCGGGGAGCCACCGTTTTCTGATCATCGGCGAGGGGTTTGAACGGTCATGGTTGAAGCGCCGCTTGCGACGGACAGAGTTTTCGGATTTTCTAGACGGCGAAGCGCTGGCTGATGCGTACGCGAACATGGACCTGTTTTTGAACCCATCGTTGACCGATACCTATGGCACGAGCGTGCACGAGGCGCTAGCGAGCGGGGTGCCGGCGATCGTGATGAACCACGGTGGGCCTCAGCATCTGATTACGTCGGGGGAGAATGGCCATGTGTGCCAGAGCGACCAACATTTTGTGCGCCGGGTGGCCGAGTTGATCGCCAATCCGGTAGAGTTACAACGCATGCGCCTCGAAGCGCGCGAATCGGCCTGCTGTGTGAGCTGGGATAGAGTGTTTGAAGACGTATACCAAGTTTACGAATCTGCCTGTGGGCATTTATCCACCAATCTTCGAGTGGCCAGTTGAATCAACCGAAAACCTCTCTTCTTCGCCAGCTTGGACTGGTCAGCGCTACAGCGCTCGTGATATCGAACATGGTTGGAACCGGGATCTTTACGACCACCGGATTTCTGGCTGGTGACTTGGGGGACCCGTCGATTGTGTTGGGGATCTGGGTGGTGGGCGCGATTGTGGCGCTGGCCGGAGCGTTTTGTTACTCGGAGTTGGGCATCAATTTTCCGAGTTCGGGCGGGGAGTATGTTTACCTGACGGAGGCTTACGGGCCGACCTGGGGTTTTATGGAGGGTTGGATCTCGTTCACGGCTGGCTTTTCAGCACCGATTGCGCTGGCGGCCCTGGCGTTTTCGGACTATCTGGGGTACTTCTTTCCGGGGGTGAAGCAGGCGAGTTCGACGGCGATTGGCCCGTTTACGGTAGGCGGGGCGCAAGTTGTCGCTTCGGTTTTGATTGTGTGTTTCGCGGCGTTGAACCTGTTCGGGATTCGGTTGGCAGCGAGCGTTCAGAACGTGCTGACGGCGGTGAAGTTGAGTGTGATCGTCGGCTTCCTGGTGTTTGCCTTTGCGATTGGGAAGGGCGATTGGGGCAACTTTGGGCAGATGGCGGTGCGGACCTCGACCTCGCCCTTGTGGGAGCAGTTTGCTACGAGTTTGATCTTTATCTACGTCGCTTACTCAGGGTGGAATGCGGCGACTTACGTGGCGGGAGAGCTGCGGACTCCGGAACGAACGTTGCCGTTGGCTTTGACGTTGGGGACGACCCTGGTGGCGGCGTTGTTTGTCGGTCTGAACATCGCCTACATTTATGCGCAGCCGCTGGAGCAGATGAAGGGTGTCGTGGCGGTGGGTTCGCTGTCGGCCTCGAACCTGTTTGGACCGGAGGTGGCGAGTTTGTTTAGCGGCTTGATGGCCGTTTCGCTGCTGGCGACAGTGAACGCGATGGTGACGATTGGTCCCCGTGTTTATTATGCGATGGCGCAAAACAAGGCGTTTTTCCCGGCGGCGGCGCGGGTGCATGAGCGTTGGCGGACGCCCTACGTGGCGATTGCCATGCAGGGCGCTTGTGCGGTGGCGATGTGTTTCCTCTCGTTCCGAGACCTTATGTTCTACGTGGGTTTCTTGCTGAACGCGTTTTCGGTGCTGGCGGTGGCTTCCTTGTTTGTATTCCGAAAGCGAGCAGTTTGGCAGCGGGTGGGCGTCGTGAATTTTGCCTGGCCGCTGGTGCCGGCTTTTTATGTGCTGGTGGGAGCTTGGGTAGCGGGCTCGGGGTTTTTGATGCGACCCGGAGTGTCGGCGGCAGCACTGGGGACGGTGGTAGTAGGTGCTTTTGCTTACAAGATTTTTCTTGCGCCGAAGGCGGTAGCGTCCTAGGATCGAGGCATGCGGTTTTTCTTGTTTCTTGTTTTGGCTGTGGGGGCGTGGGGAGCGGATCCGGACCTGACGGGGACATGGCGATTGAACCATGACAAGAGCGACTTTGGCCGGGCGGCGCGGCCGGGGACGGTGGTAACGAAGATTCGGCAGCAAGGTCGGGAGTTGCGGGCCGAGTCGACGACGGACGGGGCGGTGAGTGAGTATCGTTGGACGCTGGACGGGAAGGAGTCGGTGAACCGCATTCGAGGGAACGACGTGAAGGCGGTGGCGGAGTGGCGTGGTCCGATTTTGCAGGTGAAGGCCAAAATGACGGTGCAGGGGACGGCGTTGGGGATGACGGACCAATATAGTTTGGCGGGGGACGGGAAGACGATGACGATTTATCGGACGATTAGTGGGCCGAATGGGGAGATCGAGCAGCGATACGTCTACGACAAGGTACCTAGCTCGAACTAAGGTCTTTCCCTTCTACCACTAGCCGTTTTTGCTGATTTTCCCTTACAGATTCCCGTGATGTACTGGGGGTGTTAGACGTGTCTCCCTATGAAGCGTAATCTGGTCCCTTTACTTGGCATAGCCTTTGTGGTCGCGATTGCGGCGACGGGCATCTTCTACGGCTTGTTTGTTGGCAAGCTGCGGGATGAAGAGGCCAATGCGGCCAAGCAGACGATCGTGGTGGCGGCGAAGGCCTTGGACCGCGGTCGGCAATTGGAAGCGGGAGACGTGAAGTTGTCGAATTGGGCTGGGGCGTTGCCTCCGGGTTCGTATCGTAAAGTCGAAGAAGCGGTTGGCAAGACGGTGTTTCAATCGACGATTGAGAATGAACCGATTACGGAAGCGCGGACGGGGGCTGACCAACTCAACCTCGGGGGTCACGGGAGCAAAGGTGGGGTAGCCAAGGGGATGCGTGCGATTTCGGTGCGGATTTCGGAATCGACGGGGCTGATGCCGTTCTTGCGGGCGGGTCATCGGGTTGATTTGCAGGTGGTTAACTTGCGCGGGGCGGAGCCGGCGGTACGGCCCTTGCTGCAGAACGCGGAGATTCTGAGTATCCAAGGAAGCGAGGGCAGCGGTCCGGCGGCGACTCCGATTGTGAATTTGCTGGTATCGCCCAAAGATGCGGATAGGGTGGCGTTGGCTGATTCGGCGGCGAAGATCCGGTTGTTGCTGCGGAACCAGTTGGACGAGGAGCAGGGAGCGCGGCCGGCGGTGGCGTTTAACCAAGCGTTTGCGGGGGGATCCCCGGCGGTGGTCGAGTCGGCGAGGGCGGCGGCGGTTCCCGAGGCGGCGGGGCGAGTGATTCTGGACATAAAGATTGTGAATGCGCGGTCGAGTTTTTTTGAAGACAACCAGAGCCGACTGACGGGGGCCCCACAAGCGGCGGTGGTGCGGATTGCGGCACTGCAACGCGGCGTGGATAGCGAGAGTGTGATGCGGCAGCAGGAGTTGCTTTCGACAGAAAAATTGACGGCGTACGACCAGCGGGAAGTGACGTTACGAGCGGGGGCGACGTGGAAGGCGGCAAATGGTAACGCCTGCGGGTTACGGATTCAGTTTGTGCCTCGACTGAGCGCGAACGGCGCGATCCGTTTGCGGGTGGAGCCGGAGATGACGATGGCATTGGGACAGGGTTCAACGATTCGGCGGGTGATGGCCGAGGTGGATTTAGTGGACGGGCAGACGGTGGCGCTGTCGGGCTTTGGAGCTGGCCCGGAGGCAACGGGGTTGCTGGAGAAGTTGTTTGGGGGGCGAATTAATGGCGGGGCGAGCCGGGACTTGCTTGTACTGGTGACGCCGCGGGTGATGGCTCCGGTGGTTCGTGCCGGCTTGGCGGTCCGCTAGGAGCACTATGGGTTCCGAGCTGATCGCACTCGTTTTTATCGCGACGTTTCTGCTGGCGGCGGTGGCCGTGATTGTAGCGGCGTTTGTGCGGGACCGAATCAGCAGTCCGGCGGTTGCAGTGGGCGAAGAGTCGTTGGAAGACGGTTCGGAGCTTCCGACGCTTTTACGGGAAGATTCGTTGAGTACGATTACGGTTTGGCACTCTTTGCTGCAACGTCTGGACTTGATCGACAAGTTGAAGCTGCGGATGGATGAGGCGAATCTGCGTTGGTCGGTAGGGCGAGTGACGGCTGCGATGCTGTTGCTGGGGGGGCTGTTCGCGGCGGTCGTAGAAGATACGACGCTGCTACCGCCGGGGTCGACGGTGGCCGCGTTTTTGTTCGGGGCTTGGCTTCCATTTTGGTTCATCATGCATAAGCGGCAGCAACGGATTGAGAAGTTTGAGGCTCAGTTTCCCGACGCGCTCGAGAGTTTGGCCCGGATGATGCGGGCGGGGCATCCGATCGGCAGCGCGTTTGAAGTGTTGGGGGCGGAGTTAGCGGCACCGTTGGGAACGGAGTTTCGGCGAATGGCCGAGGAACGTCGGTTAGGGTCACCGCTCGACCAAGTGTTGAACAGCTTTTCCGGCCGGGTGAAAGTGGACGAGGTGCGGCTGTTTGTGGCGGCTGCGATGCTACAGGCGCGGGCGGGAGGCCGGTTGACGGAAGTGTTGGAGCGACTGGCGGAGACGTTGCGGGAGAACGCGGCGCTGCGGGGAGAGGTCCGGGCGATTTCGGCACAGGGGCGGATGACGGGTATGGTGCTGACACTGTTGCCGATGGGCATTGCGATCATGCTGTACCTGACGGCCACCGAGTTCATCAGCGTGCTGCTGTTCCATCCGAACGGGAAGTACCTGATTTGGGCGGGAATCGGTTGTGTTGTGACCGGGCACTTGGTGATTCAGCGGATCGTGAAGGTGAGAATCTGATGATTACGCCAGAGTTTGCGTTGGTGGGCGGCTTCTTTTTGTTGATCCTGGCTTTAGTAGGCGGTGGCGGGTATTGGTATCAGCAGCGGAAAGAGGCGAGCGCGGGGGAGGAGACGGCTCCGGAGGGCTTGTTGGCGGGGACGCTTCTGGCGTTTGGGGAGGCGGTTCCGACGCGCGATTCCCAAAGCGAACGCTATCGGAAGATGTTGCTCTTTGCCGGTTATCGTCGACCCGAGGCGCTCACGATGTTTTTTGGGGCGAAGGCGGTGGCGACGGTCTTGTTTGGTTTGTCGGCGGGAGCCTTTGCGCTGATTTTTGGGGACGGGGGAGCGGGGTGGCTGACCGCGGTTTTGGCGGGAGCGGGGATGGGCTATCTGATGACCGACCAGGTGTTGAGCTGGCTGATTCGGCGTCGCGCGGAGACGTTGAAGCGGAGCTTGCCTTTAGCTTTGGAGTTGCTGGTGTTGGGTCTGGAGGGCGGGCAGTCGCTCGATAGCGCGATGATCGATACCGTGCGGGAGCTACGGGTGCCTCATCCGGAGTTGGCGTCCGAGTTGGCCACGGTGCCGACGGGGCTGCTTTCGACACGGAGCCGGCAGGACCAGTTACGGCTGCTGGTGGAGCGGAATACCGAAGCCGAGTTGAAGCGGTTTGCGCAGGTCTTGATTGACAGCGACCGGTTTGGGACGAGTTTGGCGGGAGCGTTGCGCAATCAAACGCGTTACCTGCGGACCCACTTGCGGCAGACGGCGCAGGAGCAGGCCCGGAAGGTGAGCGTAAAGCTCGTATTTCCGGTTTTTTTCCTGATCTTTCCGGCGGTCTTGCTCGTGACGCTTGGTCCGGCGGTGTTGCAGTTGATGGGTTCGCTCGAGAGTGGATTTGGGGGCGTGGTTAAGTAAGCCGGGCGGCGATGCGGTCGACGATTTCGTCGCCGATGGCTAGAGACGCGGTGGCGGCAGGGCTGGGGGCGTTGAGCAGGTGGAGCGCATTTTCGCGTTCGACGATGAGGAAATCCTGGACGAGATCGCCGTTGGGGAGCATGGCTTGGGCGCGGACTCCGGCGCCGCCGCGGGAGATGTCGGCGGGTTGGATTTCGGGAACCAAGCGCTGGAGCGAGGCGCAGAAGAGTTTGCTGCTAAGGGAGCGGCGGATCTCATAGCTGGCCATGGACGGGTAGCGGACAAGGAAGCGCCAGAGCCCGGGAAAGGTTAGCGAGTCCCAAAGGTCGGGGACGGAGACGTTTGACCAGCGGTATCCTTCGCGGGCGAAGGCGAGGACCGCGTTGGGGCCAGCTTCGATGCCGCCGTTGATGAGGCGGGTGAAGTGCACCCCGAGAAAAGGGAAGGCGGGGTCGGGTACGGGGTAGATGAGATGATTGACGAGGTGTTGGCGGGCGGGTTTGAGGAGATAGTATTCGCCGCGGAAGGGGATGATGCGGGCGTCAGATTGTTCGCCGGCGAGGGTGGAGACACGGTCGCATTGGAGGCCGGCGCAGTTGATTAGGAAATCGGTTTGGTATTGGCCGTTGAGGATCCAACCGGGTTCGATTTTGGTGATGGGTGTGCTGGTGAGGACTTGAGCCCCGGAGGCTTTGAGGAGGGCGACCATGGTCTCGCAGACTTGTGGGTAGTCGACGATGCCTTCTTCCGGGACGCGGAGGGCGAGGAGGCCGGCGGCGTGGGGTTCGATTTCTCGGATCTGGTCTGGGGATAGAAGGCGGAGACCGCTGAGGCCGTTCTGTTGGCCGCGGGTATGGAGGTCGTGAAGGCGGGGGAGTTCGGCGGGGTCAGTGGCGACGACAAGCTTGCCGCAGATTTCGTGGCGGATGGAGTGCTGCTGACAGAAGGCGAGCATTTGGCGGATGCCATTGACGGCGAGCCGGGCCTTGGCTGAGCCGGGTTTGTAGTAGAGGCCGGCGTGGAGGACTCCGGAGTTGTTCCCCGTTTGATGGCGGCCGACGGCGGGTTCCTTTTCAAAGACGGTGATCTTTGTGTGGGGGAGACGATGTTGGAGTCGAAGGGCGGTGGCTAGGCCGACGATGCCGCCGCCGATGATGGCGACGCGGGGGGAGGGCATTGGCTTAGGGTAACGCGATTTGGAATTGGTGGTGCTGGGCCTGGGGATGGGCTGGAATGCAGGGTGGCGGGACGGTGGGTCTGGGGCGTGGGACGGTGGGATTTGGGCTGGGGGTCGGGGCGACGTGGGTGGGGCCGGGTTCGAGGAGGATGAGCTGTCGACAGGCGGTCTGCGGGGGCGCGGCACTTTGGGGCTGATGCGGGGGGTGGGGCTGTGGATGGGTCGCGGTGGGCGGGGTGCGGGGGCGTGGGACGGTGGGAGTTGGGCTGGGGGTCGGGGCGACGTGGGTGGGGCGGGGTTCGAGGAGGAGG
>JBBRIO010000127.1:0-10806 GCA_038220855.1 Bryobacterales bacterium
CCGAATATTCGCGCTATCTCGATCCCAGAAGCCGCGTCGAAGTCGGAATCGTCCAAAGGATCGTCGACTCCCAGTGGCGCCAGTTGCGCAATTCCAAGCTCCAAACGCTCGAGATGGAAGCCTCCCTCGCCGAGGCCTGCCAAAGCGAGTACCCTGGGGTCGAGCCGCAACTGCTCGGCTCGATCAATCTGCTGATGGCCAACCGCATGACTCTCGATTCGAAAATACCGCAACAGCTCCGCCGGGACGAAGCAGCCTTGGTCCGGCTCATCAGTGCCAGCCTCCGAGAGCTAAATATGCTCCGAAAACTGAGTCCCATGCCCAAATCACCCGTTCGGCCCCATACCGAATACATCGGGCCTAACGCCGGCCCCGTCGAGCATCTCTTCCGCGATGAACCACCGGAAGTGCAAGAAACTAAAGAGGAAACAGCCCCACCGGCCACCGAGCGAAGCCAAGTCGAAACCGGCTGGACCCTCGCTCCGGAGCGTCCCGCCAAGCCGTTAGTCCGCGCCGCTGGCTCCTGCGCCGAAGGCAACGCCTTTTCCGATCAGCCGGAACCGCCTTACTAGCCCAAACCGGGACGTTCGCTCGGTTTCCAGGCGATCCAAAAGGCGCAGAACTTCACTGGTACGGCGAAGCTCTGCCCAAAATCGAATCCTAGCCGATCAGTTCGAGCGTGATCTTCTTGGCCGCCACATCCAAATTGGTGATCCGGAAGCTCCGCACTTGGCCAATCTTGATCGCGTTGGAAGTCTTCGGCGCGGGCTCTCCGCCCTTGCCTTCCTTCCACCTGGCCGACAGCATCGCCGTCAAGGCGCTCACGTCCACGGAACCGCCGCCACCGGAAGACTTTTTCCCCGGCACCGCCTCGTCCTTTTTCTCTTCCGCCAAGCGGCATTCGCCCAGCACGCCTTCGGCCACTTCAATCTTCAACAGGTTCGACCGCACATCGGCCACCCGCGCCGTCAGCGTATCGCCCACGTTGTGCTCGCCAATGAAGTCGTCCGTTTTGGTCGGCTGCAACTGCTTCAAGCCCAACCGGATGCGCCGACGATCCTGGTCCACTTCCAGCACGATCGCCCGGACCACCTCGGCCACTTTCACCACGTCCTTCGGGTGATCGATCCGCTTCTCGTTCACCATATCGCCGATATGGATCATCCCGTCCACCCCGTCGCCGAGGTCCACGAACGCCCCAAAAGCCTGGATGCTGGTGATCGGAGCTTCCACAATCGAGCCCACCGGATACTTCTTCACGGCCTCGCCAAACGGGTCGCCCAGAGTCTGCTTCAAGCTCAGTTGGATCTTCTTATCCGCTGGCTTGAAGTCGAGAATCACGACCTCCACCTGGTCGCCCACGCTCACCATGTCCGACGGCTTCCGAACCTTCTTCGCCCACGACATCTCGGAAACGTGTACCAGCCCATCCACGCCCGGCGTCAGCTCCACGAAAGCGCCAAAGTCGGTCAACCGAGCAACCGTTCCCTTGAACCGATCGCCCACTTTGAACTGATCGGCCGCCGCGGCCCACGGATCCGGAATCAACTGCTTCAGGCCCAGCGAGACCTTCTTCGAGTTCTTGTTGATCTTGAGGATCTTGACTTCCAGCTCATCGCCGATGCTCACAACGTCGGATGGCTTGCCCACCCGATGCCAGCTCATGTCGGTCACGTGCAGCAGTCCGTCCACGCCGCCCAAGTCGAGGAACGCCCCGAAATCGGTCACGCTGCGAACCTTCCCCTTCATTACCGAACCTTCCTCCAACAGCAGGAACGCGGCTTCCTTGGCCTTGGCCGCCTCTTCTTCCAGAATCACCCGGCGGTCGACGACGACGTCTTCCTTCACCGTGTCCAGGTTGATGATCCGGCACTCAATCTCTTGCCCCACCAGCTTCGCCAGTTCGATCGCGTCGCGCGTACCGCTGCGCGATGCCGGCATGAATGCCCGCGAACCAGCCACTTCCACACGTAAGCCGCCCTTCACCGCTTCCACGACGCGACCACCAATGTTGCGCTTGTCTTCAAACGCCGCCTGCAGCTCGGTCCAATCCTTCGGCCGCTCCACTTTCAACGGCGAAAGCTCAAGCGTCCCCTCGGCCGTACGGCCAGTCACGGACACTTGAATAAGGTCCCCAACCTGCATCTCCGGCAAGCCGTTGACGAAGGCCGACTTCAGAAGCACGCCTTCCGACTTGCCCCCCAGATCAATAAAGATCGAGTCGTCATTGATCGCGGCGATGGTCCCTTTCAGGACGCCACCTTCGACGGGTTGCGGCTCCACGGGCGCGGTCTGCTGGAGCTCGAATTGTTGGAGGATGTCGCCGAAATTCGATTCGTCCGGATTGGCTACCGGCTCTTCTAACGGCTGATCAACGGGGTTTGCAGGATTCATGCGGGTTACGGATACCCCCATATTGTGTCATACCCGCCGCCTTCTCTGCTACGCTCAGCCGCCCGACTCCGGATCCGCCACGCCCATCTGCGTTAGCCGATAGCGCAAGGCGTTCCGCGTCAACCCCAACAGCCGCGCCGCCTGGCTCTTATTGCCCCCCGCCCGCCGCAGCCCCTCGCGGATCAACGAGTGCTCAAACTCCTCCAACGTCATCCCCGGCGGCAGGAACGGAGCCTCCCCGCCAGCCGCCAACAACTGCCGCCCCGGAGACATGTCCAGCCGCACCTCGCCCGCCTCCAGCACGCTGCCGCTGGCCAGCACCAAACTCCGCTCCATCACATTCTCAAGCTCCCGCACATTGCCCGGCCAATGGTACGCCGCCAGCTTCTCCATCGCCCCGGTCGAAAGCGTCCGCACCGGCGAATCCAGCTCCGCCGCGTGCTTCTTCACGAAGTGCTCGGCTAGGTAAGGGATATCCTCCCGGCGGTCCCGCAGCGGAGGAATGTTGATCGGCAGCACGTTCAGCCGGTAGTACAGGTCCTGCCGGAATGTGCCCTGCTCCAGCGCCGCCCGCAGATCCACGTTCGTCGCCGCGATCACCCGCACATCAATGTGCCGGGTCTTGTTGCTCCCCAACCGTTCGAACTCCCGCTCCTGCAAAATCCGCAGCAGCTTCACCTGAATGGACGGGGCCACATCGCCGATCTCATCCAGAAACACCGTCCCCGAATCGGCCAGTTCAAACTTACCCGGCTTCGTCGTACCCGCGCCCGTGAACGCCCCCTTCTCGTAGCCGAACAGCTCGCTCTCCATCAAATTCTCTGGGATCGCCGTGCAGTTGATCTTCACAAACGGCTTGTCCCGCCGCGGCGAATATTGGTGGATCGCCCGCGCGATCATGTCTTTCCCCACCCCGCTCTCGCCCGCCAGCAGCACCGTCGCCCGGCTCGGCGCCGCCCGCAGCACCGTCGCAAAAACCTCCTGCATCCGCGCGCTCCGCCCAATGATGTTCTCGATCTGATACCGCCCGCCCAACTCCTCCCGCAGCCGCTGGTTCTCCTCCCGCAGCGCCTTCACCTCCAGCGCCTTCTCCACCACCGCCTGCAAATGCTCCAACGAAAACGGCTTCTGCACGAAGTCCACCGCCCCCGCCTTCATCGCCGCCACCGCCGTTTCCACGCTCCCGAAGGCGGTCATCACAACCACCGGAATCCCCGGCCGCATCGCATGGATCCGCCCGAGCAGCGTCAGCCCATCCTCGCCCGGCAGCCGCAAGTCCGTCAGGATCACATCCGCCCGCTCCAAGCGCGGCATCGCGTCCTCGGCTGACCCGGCCGTCTCCACCTCATAGCCCGCCGCGCTCAAGTGCAACTGCACCACCCGCCGCAGCCGATCCTCGTCTTCAATCACCAAAATCCGCATACTCATTCCCCCGTCCTCAACGGCAGCGACACCCGGAAAACGCTTCCCTTCCCCGGCTCACTTTCCAGGTCGATCCGGCCGCCATGTTCACTTACAATCTTCGCCACAATTGGCAGCCCCAGCCCCACCCCGTCCCGCTTCGTGGTAAAGAACGGGTTGAAGATCGACTCCCGATGCTCCGGCGCAATCCCCTCGCCCCGGTCGATTACCGCGATCTCCACCGCGGCCTCCACCAGCCTCGTCCGCAGCGTCACAATCGCGCCTGCCGGGCTCGCCTGCGCCGCATTGACGACCAGGTTATAGATCACCCGCTCCATCCATTCCCCGTCCAGCGGCAACGGGCGAATCGCCGGGTCGTAGTTCTTGTAGACCGTCGCCGTCGGCGGCGGACTCATCCGTTCAAACTGCCGCACCGCCCGGTCGAGCACGGCGTGCAACTCGGTCGGCACGCGGTGCAGCGCCACCGGCCGCGCAAACTCCAAAAACCGCCCGATCAACGAACTCGCCCGGTCCACCTCGGTCGTGATGAACCCGGCCATCTCCTGCGCCATCTCGTTGCCCGCCGGCAACTGCTTCTGCAGCACCTCGGCCGAAGCGCGAATCGTCCCGATCGGGTTCCGCAACTCGTGCGCCAACCCGGCCGTCAACTGGCCGAGGGCGGCCAATCGCTCCGATCGCCGGACCGCGTCTTCCGCCGCGACCAAGCTCTGATTCGCCTGCGCCAGGCCCTCGGCCGCCGCTTGATACCGCTGCGCCTCCGCCCGATTCGCCCGGGCTAGCTGATAGGTCAAATAGCCCACCAGCGGGAGAAAGATGATCCGCAGCAGCAACTCCTCCCATTCGACCAGATATCGGCCCAAGTCCGACCAATCCACGAACAGCAGGAAGGACATGTACGCCACACAGGCTAGCGCAGTCACCGCCGCCGTCGCCAGCGGCCCCGTGGTCGTCGCCGCGCTCACGACGGGCAGCATCAGGATCGGGTAGTAGCTCGAATTGATCGAGGCCGTATAGCCAATCACGAGCCAGCACAGGATCAGCTTCAGCGCGATCGGCAACAGCTTGCCCCGATCGGTCTGAAACATCGCCACCCGCGGCTCGGCCACCTGCAGCAGCGCTAGCGCAACGATGCAGGACACCGAAGGAACGTCATGGAACGGACTCGCCGCCGCCAGCGCGGCAAAGAACAGCAGCCACACCAGATCCGGCGCCGAGACGAAAGGGTTCCGCACGCTGTCATCTTATCGTGGAACCCTCACCACAACCGCGGCAGCACGTCGCCGCAAGTGCCCCGCAAAGAGATCGCCACCCGATGCGAAAACGGCGTCTCCTCCTGATTCACCTCGATCACGCAGCGAGCCAGGTGCAGCAAGCCCGCCGCCGGATACACTGTCGCCGAGGTCCCGGCCACGAGCAGAACGTCGGCTTGCGACACGGCGCGCTCGGCTTCGTCCCAGGCGATGCGCGGCAGCGACTCGCCGAACCAAACCACGCCCGGCCGCAGCAGCGCGCCGCACTCTGGGCAGGACGGCGGTGCTTCCGTCGTCGACCGATCGCGCCGCTGATAGGGGCATTCGCTGCATCGGGTAATCCAGATGTCGCCGTGGATCTTCAGGATCTTCTGCGAACCCGCCCGATCATGCAGGCCGTCCACGTTCTGCGTGATCAGGGTGAAGCGGGACTTTAGCTGCTCCAGCGCCACAAGCGACCGATGCCCCGCGTTCGGCGTCGCCGCGGCAATCAACCCGCGCCGCCACAGATACCACTCCCAAACCATTTGCGGGTCGCGCTCGAAAGCCTCCGGTGTGGCCAGATCTTCGGGACGAAAATTCCGCCATAATCCGCCAGGTCCACGAAAGGTCGGAATCCCACTCTCGGCGGAGATGCCCGCTCCGGTCAGCACGGCCACGGCGGAGGCTGCGCCCAGCCGGGCGCGAGCCTCCGCAATCTCAAGCATGCTTTTCTGGCCAGGTCGCCAACCAGGCCACCACGGTCAGAATCCAAATCACCTGCGAAACGAGAAGGTGCACAATCTGCATCCAGCCCGGTGCCGCTAGCAGAATGTTCAGGAAGCCCAGCGTAACCTGCAGCACCACCACGCTCGAAGCCCAGAACAGCAGCCGGCCGAGACTGGACGTCTGCCGCCGCACCGCGGCCAGCACCGCGAACAGAAACAGCGCCGTCCCGCCCGCCACGAACGGATGGACAATCCGCAACTGGACCAGGAAGTGTTGCCCGGCCGTCAAATCTTCCCGGATCCGCGCAAACAACCCCGCCCCGAGCGTCGGCGGAACCGGGAACAGCGTATCGCCGAGCGCCGTAATCGCCCCGGTAATGTTCGTCAAAATCAAGGCACCGAGCGCAATGCCCAACAGCCGGAACCCAATCGACGTCGGAGCCAATACGCGACGAGCGTCCAACAGCCAGGCCGAGGCCGTCGCCGTCGCCACCAGCAGTAGCGTGTTCGTCAGATGGATCGAGATCACCACCGCCCGGCTCACCGACGCATCGTCCACCACCAACTGCTTCTTCACAAGTACCGCGCCGATGAACCCTTCGACGAGCAGGAAGAACAGCGCCGCCAGCGCGCAGTACAGCGCCGGACCACGCCCGCGCTTACGCCAAATCCAACCCACTAACGCCAGGGCGATCACGCCACACAGCCCGCTCGTCACCCGATGGGTGAACTCGATCACCTTCTTCGCGCCCGCCGCCTGTGGGATCATTTCGCCGTCGCACAACGGCCAATGGTCGCCGCAACCCGCGCCCGCCCCGGTGATCCGAACCCAAGCTCCAAACAGGATCACCGCCACCAGATAGGCGACGTAGAACCAAGCCAGTTTCCGCATGGCGGCTAGGAAAGGATCTTCTTGTGCACAACCCCGGCAACGTCGGTCAACCGGAAGTCCCGACCGCTATATCGATACGTCAGCTTTTCATGGTCCATGCCCATTAGATGCATCACGGTCGCATGAAAGTCATGAATATGCATCCGATCTTCCGCCGCGTGATAACCAATCTCATCGGTCGAGCCATAAACAAATCCCGGCTTCACGCCCGCGCCAGCCATCCAGATTGTATAGCCGTAGGGGTTGTGATCGCGCCCGTTGCCGCCCTGCGAAATCGGCGTCCGGCCGAACTCGCCGGCCCAGATCACCAGCGTATCGTCGAACATCCCGCGCGCCTTCAGATCCTTCAGCAAGCCCGCGATCGGCTTGTCGACCTCGTAGGCGTTTTCGGTGTGTTTATTGAACAAATCAGAGTGCTGGTCCCATTTGTAGCTGTGGGTCGCCTGCACGAAGCGGACGTTTTTTTCACTCAATCGCCGCGCCAGCAAACACTGCCAACCGAAGTCGGCCGTCTTCGGATCGTCCATGCCGTAGAGCTTCTTGGTCGCCTCGCTTTCCTTTTCGACGGCAAAGATTTCCGGGGCCTGCGTCTGCATCCGGAAGGCGAGTTCGAAGGCCTGGATCCGCGCTTCCATGTTCGGGTCGTACTGGCGCATCTCGGCGTGGCGGCGGTTCACGTTTTGGATCATGTCCAGTTCGTAACGCTGCTGTTCCGGCGTCAGACCCTTATTGACGAGGTACTGAATCGGCTCATTCTTGATCTCATCCACCTTCATGCCGGAGTGGCCGATCGGGGTGCCCTGGAACGCGCCGGGCAGGAACGCCGCACCAAAGTTCTTGGCTCCACCGTGGGACAGCGTCGGCTTGATCGTGATGTAGCCGGGCAGGTCCTGATTCTCCGTTCCGAGGCCATAGACGGTCCATGCGCCCATGCTCGGCCGCACGAAGGTGGAACTCCCGGTGAACGACTGCAACAGCGCCGCGCCGTGGTCAACGCCTTCGCCGACCAGCGACTTGACGATGCAGAGATCATCGACGCAAGTCCTGATATGCGGGAACAGATCGCTGACCAGAATGCCGCTCTTGCCGCCCGGACGAAACTCCCACGGCGACTTCATCAGCGGACCCGGCGCTTCATCGGCAAACGCCAGCGGGCGCTTGATCGGCAGCGGCTTGCCGTGATCGCGGACCAGACGTTCCTTGAAATCAAACGTGTCGATGCTCGACGGCCCGCCGTGCATGAACAGGAAGATAACCTTCTTCGCCCGCGGCGCAAAATGCGGCTTGCGCGGCAGCAGCGGATTCGATTCCGCCGTCGCCGCCTCAGCCATCATCTTCAGAAAACCGAGATAGCCGATGCCGCCGCCGGCGGCGCGCAGAGCAGCACGGCGCGACATCGGCTTCACGCGTTTGGCGAAGAGCTCTTGAATCGGATCTTTCTTCACTTGGTCCATAGCGCTACCCTCAATCGACGTACATGAATTCGTTCGACGCCATCAACACCCGGCAGGCGCTCTGCCAGGCATCCGCCTCCGTCATTTTGCCCGCGAACTTCTTCTGGAAGCTGTCCACATAGCTCAGGATGCCGTCGGCTTCGGCCGGCGTGGCTTCCCGGTTCAGGATGCGCGAAATCGCCCAGTCGACCCGTTCTCGCCCGGTCGGCCGATCCTTCACCAAACTTTCGGCCACCGCCTGCGCCTGGTCGGCGACGAACTTACTGTTCATCATGAACAGAGCTTGCGGCGCGACGTTCGTGCTAATGCGCTTGCCCTGCGGAGTGGTCGCGTCGCCGAAATCGAACAAGTTCAAAAGCGCCGGCAGATTCGCCCGCCGCAACGGCAGATAGACCATCCGGCGGGTCTGTGTCTCGGGGTTGATGCTTAACCGGCCGTTGGAGTTTTCGCCGTCGGTACCGAAGCCGCTCTGGAGCGTCCCGCCCATCTTGGTATCGAGTTTTCCGGAGATGGCGAGCAGCGCATCGCGCATCTCTTCCACCTGCAGCCGACGCCGCGCGGCGCGGGAGAAGAGCCGGTTTTCCGGGTCAGCCTTGGCCTGTGCTTCGGTCGTCGTGCTCGCCATTTGATAAGCGCTCGTCAGCATCAGCTTGCGATGCATCGCCTTCACGCTCCAGCCGGACTTGACGAATTCGGCGGAAAGGTAGTCGAGCAGTTCGGGATGCGTCGGCCGCTCGCCCATCTTCCCGAAGTTATCGGGCGTCCGGACAATGCCGTCGCTGAAGTGCCACTGCCAGATCCGATTCACCATCACCCGGGCCGAAAGTGGATTCTCCGGGCTAGCGAGCCATTCGGCCAACTCGAGTCGACCGCTGCCCTTTTCGACGTTAGGCTGAGCACCGTCCGCCATGACAATAGGGAACAGCTTCGGGGCCGCCTCGCCGAGCGAGCCGTAGTCGCCGCGTAAGAAAACCTTCTGCTGAACGACCTCGCCTTCCTGCACCGCGCAAGCCATCTCGGGCTCCGGCGGCAAGCCTTCTTTCAACTTCGTCTGCTCGGCCTTGAGGGCCGCCATCTCCGCCTTCGCCGCGGCGCTGGATTTGTTGTTCACCATCAGATCGGAGACGCCCATCGGCCCGGCGTTCTCGAAGATCTCGCCGAAGAAGCGATCCTTCTCGTTGATCAGCTTGGGCTTTTCCGAGAGCATGTTTTTCTCGTCGATCTGCCGGCGCTGGGGCTTCCGATAGCCTTCGAGCTTTTTGTGCCATGCGGCCAAACTGGCGGCGGAAGAGGTGGCAAAGCCTTGGGCGATCGATTCGGCGGCGGCATCATCGACGGCTTTGTCCCAGTCGGCCAACCAGGCGCGGGGCACTTCCTTGGCGGCGAAGTACTTCACCCAGCGACCGAGCATTTTCTCGTCGAGCTTTCGGCCGGCGGCGACGTCGGCCACCTTGGCCTGCTTACGTTCGACTTCGCGCGCGGCCATCAGGAACGCCGGAATTTGCGGGACCAACTCTTCCTGCAGGCGACGGCGTTCTTTCTCCATCGCGATTTCAAGATCGATCTTTTTGTGCTCGACGAGGGCTTGGCCGGCCTCATACTTTTCGAACACTTCCTTGGCGACCAGCGGCGTAAAGAGAAGCTTCGAGACGTGGCTTCGGTCGTCCTTAAAATTCTTGGTGGAAGCGAACATCCCGACCATGCCGTAGTAGTCTTTGGCGTAGAGCGGGTCGAATTTGTGATCGTGGCAACGGGCGCAGGCGAGGGTGACTCCAAGGAAGGTTTTCGACACCACGTCCACCTGTTCGTCGTAGATGTCGTAGAGCATCTTTTCCTTATCCTGCTGGGCGACCGCTTTCGCGCCGAGGGCGAGGAATCCGGTGGCGATGATGCCTTCGCGATTCAAGCCGGGCTTGCCATCACGAGCGGGAAGCAGGTCGCCGGCGATCTGTTCTTTGACGAACTGGTGGTAGGGAAGATCTTTATTGAAGGCCTCAATGACATAGTCGCGGTACTTGTAGGCGTAGGGATAGCGATGGTCTTCATCGTTCCCGGTTGAGTCGGCGAAGCGGGCGACGTCGAGCCAATTGCGGCCCCACTTTTCGCCGTAGCGCGGGGAGGCGAGCAGGCGTTCGACCACCTTGTCAAAAGCCCGGGGCGAACGGTCAGCCAGGAACTCCTTCATCTCCGCTTCGGTAGGGGCGAGGCCGGTCAGATCGAAAGTGGCCCGGCGCAGCAGGGTCAAGCGGTCGGCGGGCGGGGCGGGCTGGACTCCCTTCTCTTCGAGTTTGGCGAGGAGGAACGCATCGACGGGCGACTGGCCCCAAGTCTTGTTTTTGACGGTGGGGATGATCTGCGGCTGGACCTTTTGAAAAGCCCAGAACTGTCGATCCTCCTGGCTCAGTTTGTTGCCGTGCTTCCGGGTTCCGCTGCCGCTCGAGGCAACGACGCCGGCCTTGGGGTCGTAGCCCGGCCACGGAGCGCCCATGGTTATCCATTCGCGGAGGGCCGCCACTTCCTGGTCCTTCAGTTTGCCCATCGGAGGCATTTTGAGTTTGCCTTCGTAGCTCGTGACATGGAGGAGAAGGCTTTGGTCGGGAGTATCGACGTTGACAAGCGAACCGCTGCCTCCGCCGGCCATAAACGCCGCCGCACTGGACATATCGAGGCCCGAGGTTTTGGCCTTG
>JBBRIO010000128.1:0-10641 GCA_038220855.1 Bryobacterales bacterium
CTCCCAACTCGCCTAGATACCAACCCAAGTCAATCACCCCCTCCCCCGGAAACAACCGCTCGCCGTCCCTAACCTCCTCCGCTGCCATCATCCCCGCATCAGCCAAATGCACATGCCACACCGGCAAACCCCGCGGACTCGGATATCCCCCATGGTGCCAATGCCAACTATCAAACAGAAAACCAGAATGCCCACCCAATGCGTCTACGAAATCGCTGTACTCGACACACGACTGGACATACGGAACCGCCTTCGCCCGCCGAAGGTGTAACGGCGTCAACGACTCGATCGCCAGCCTCATCCCCGCCCCCCTAACCTCTCCGCCCACTCCCGATAACCCGGAACCAAATTCCGAGCCTCATCCAGCGACGGCGGAACCGAACAAGTCAACGTCTTCAGCCCAATCCGCCGGCAAAACTCCACTACCCCCGGCTCCAGATTTTCCCCTGGATACACGGGCAACCTCCCGCTTGAAGCCACCATCCCAGCCAGCGCTTCCAGCATCTCCTCAGCCTCAATCGTCCTTGCCGCTCGCAAGTCCACGTCAATCGCCGCAAACCCCGCAGCACGCGCTAATTCAATCTGCTCCCGCCAAGTCTCCCCGCCCTTCCCCATCGTATAGTGAAACGTCGGCTTCACTTCCGAATCCGACCATCCCACCGCAACCCGCCGCGCCACATCCGCGGAGCTCCCACGTTCGGCACTGGATTAAATGCTACCAAAAACTCTCGATTGAGCATATTCTCGATCGTTACAAAGGCGCCCACGCCCCCGCGCAAGGTCTGTCGCGCCGACATCTGCACCGTCGCAAACCCCGGCAGCCGAAATAAATTCACGTCGTCCTCAAACTGCATCCCAAAACTACGCACCCCGCCGCTCAGCAGCGTCTTCCCGTTCCCACTCATCCACGTCAAAATCGCGTTCCCCTGATGCCGCGGAACCTGAGGAATCCTCGTCCGCGTCGGCATCTGAAACCGGCTATCCGCAAACAAGTACGCCGTTTCCGCCCGCAGACCCCGCCAGCGGTAGTTCATACTGGCCTCGACGCCTCGCGTCCTGGCCTCCGCCGCATTCCGCCGCTGACGCTCAATTAAATTCGGCGAAACCAACAAGGTCACGTTCGTAATCAGATCCGTCAATCCACTGTAGTACCCGCTCACCTGCGCCGTCCACCGCTCCCCATACCAGTCCAAACCCACCTCCGCACCGCGACTAAACTCCGGCTTCAGCGCCGCATTTGCCCGTGTCACCGCGTTTCCCGCCCGAAACTCCCGATATAGTTCATTCAATGTCGCCGCCCGGAAGCTCCGATACATCGTCGCCCGACCCCGCCAATTCCGCTTCCCATACGTCAACCCCGCACTCGGATTCCAAAAAGTGTTGCTCGCCGCACCACTTACGGCCGTATTGTGCAGCCGCAGACCGCTAAAGAACTTCCAACCCTTCCAACTCGTATCCACCTGCACAAATCCACCCCGCTGCCATTGCACCCCACCGCCATTCCGATTTCCGGTCGGAATAACCGCTTCTAACGAATACCCCTCCACCCGAGTCACGTCTCCCCCCGCCAAAAGGTGATTCTGCCCCCTCGCCAAACGATAGAACCCCGCCACCCCAGTCGCCTCGCTCGGCACCGACTGGACCGAACTCAGTCGCTCCGTCAATCGGTTCGCCGCAATCGTCGAAAAATTCGCGTGGAACTGTTCTCGCGTGTGCCACCCCATCAATGAGAAATTCTCCTGCGAATAGTTCGCGCTTAAGTTTCCCAACGACGTCGAGTTCGTCTGCCGCACTGTCCCGTTCTCCCGCTTCTCCGCCAACACATCCAACTTCACCGACAACCTCTTCTCGCCCCCAAAGTAATCCAGCCGCACATCTCCCGCCACAAAATCAACCCCGGCCCGCGTATCCACCGGCCCCCGCCGATTCGCCGGCACAATGTAATACCCGTCCGTCTGAAACGCCCGCAAATTCGTCGAAAGGGCCATCTTTGACCAAAGATGCGCAAATCCACCGGTCACCTGATGCGTATTCCGATTCCCCCCTTCATACGCCCCGTGCAACCGCCACGGCGTAGCGGCCTTGGAAAAAAGCGCAAGCGATCCTCCCATAGCACGGTCCCCGAACAAACTCGTCGATGCTCCCCGAACCACTTCTACTCGCTCCAACTCTTCCGGATCCACCCGCGTCCAATACACCCATCCCCCGAACGGGTCATTCAACGGAATCCCGTCCCAGAGCACCAATGTTCGCGACGCTCCCGAAGACCCCAACCCCCGCAGCGACAGACCCTGCGTTGTCGGGTTCGCTACTAAAGATGACGATCGTCGAAACAGCGAAAACCCCGGTACCGAGCGCAATCGATCGTCCAGGTTCACCCCCGGGTTCGCCGCCAACTGCTGCTTATCCACCACCGTGATCGCCGCCGGAGCTTCCGCCGTAATCTTCTCAGAAACAGTGATGCTTGATCTGGTTCCAACCGGCACCGCCGGACCCTGAGCAAACAGGCCAAACGGAATAATAGAGAATAGTATGCGCAAAAATTAGAATACCCTAAACATATGCTCCTTTGGACCATCGGTGCCGGTTTCCCTCTCCTTTTCTTCGCCGCAAGTCTCCCCCTCGTCCTCGAACGCGTTCCCCCCAATCGATGGTTCGGCTTCCGCACCTTATCCACGCTCGCCCACCCCGCTAACTGGTATCGCACCAACCGGACCTTCGGCATCTCTCTCCTCCTGGCCTCCTGTTTCTCCGGGATGGCCAACGCCACTCTCGCCCTGTGTTTCGCCGATGGACCCGTCGCCCCTATTTCAGTTTGGATGGCCAATCAGACCCTAGGTTGGGTTCTCCTCGCCTGCGTCCCCCCGTGGTTGGTATCCCGTCGCCCCTAGCGCGTTACCGTGATGCGTTACCCTGTTAAAGTTCCCCTAATGCGCCTCTGGTTCATTCCCTTCCTGGCCCTCTTTATCGGTTGCCGACCCGAAAGCAGCTTTCCGCCGCCGCCTCCCATGCAGCTCCTCCCCCTCTTCGGAACCATCACCGTCACGCCTGACCAATCCGCTGGCCACGCCCAGCGATTCTCGGTCCGGCTCGACCGTGCCCCCGGCAAACCCGAACCCACCTATCTCGGTCTGCTCATTAACGCCCGGGACAACGGAGCCGACGCCTGCTACCTCTTCGCCAACCTCGAAACCGGACGACCTCGCCTCGTCAACGACAGCGGCAGCGGAGCCCAGGAACTCACCGGATCCGGTCGAATTGCCAACCAACAATGCCAACTCCAAGCCGCCGCCTCTGTCATCGAACGGCGTGATACGACCATCGAAGCCCATTTCAACCTCGAGTTCAAGTCATCCTTCGCCGGACCCAAAAAACTCTACGTCATCGCCGAAAACCTCTCCGGCAAAAGCACCGGCATCCAACTCGCCGGCGATTTCCTCGTTCAATAATCCAATGTCCCAACACCCCGCCGCCATCGTCGAATCGCCCCACATCGGGGAAGGCACCCGCATCTGGGCCTTCGTCCACATCCTCCCCGGTGCCCGTATCGGCAAAGACTGCAACATCTGCGATCACACCTTCATCGAAAACGACGTCATCGTTGGCGACCGCGTCACTCTCAAGTCCGGCGTCCAGCTTTGGGACGGCATCACCCTCGGCGACGACGTTTTCGTCGGTCCAAACGCCACCTTCACTAACGATAACTTCCCCCGCAGCGGGCAGCACCAACCGGCCGTCTCTCGGACCATCGTCAAGGCCGGTGCCTCCATCGGCGCCAACGCCACCATTCTCCCCGGCATTACGATCGGCGAACGCGCCATGGTTGGCGCCGCCACCGTAGTCACCCGCGACGTCCCCCCCGACACGATTGTCGTCGGCAATCCAGCCCGCATCGTTGGCTACGTCGGAACCAAGAACAGCGTCGCCGCTGCCTCCCGCCAAGCCCCTGCCGCCCTAGGCGTAACTCCAACCAGTGTCAACGGCGTCGCCCTCCACCGCCTCCCCCGCGCCGAAGACCTCCGTGGCCAAATCTCCTTCGGGGAAGTCGGCCGCCATATCCCTTTTCCCATCCAGCGCTACTTCCTCGTCTATGGCGTGCCCGGCGAAAACGTTCGCGGAGAACACGCTCATCGCACCCTCCATCAATTCCTCATCTGCGTCCATGGCTCCGTTCATGCCGTAGCTGACGATGGTCGAACCCGCGAGGAGTTCCTCCTCAACGACCCCACCGTCGGGCTCCATCTCCCCCCGATGGTCTGGGGCGTCCAGTACCAATACTCACCCCACGCCGTCTTACTCGTCCTCGCCTCTGAAGTCTATGATCCAGCCGATTATATCCGCGACTACGATGAGTTTCTGCGGCTGACCGCCGAGGCCGGCTAACTCGTGCTCTCTCTCGTCATCCCCGTCTATAAGAACGAAGCCAATCTGGACCGCCTTCTCGCCGAGTTAGTTCGGCTCCATATTACCCTCCCCGACTTAGAAGTCGTGTTCGCGATCGATGGTAGTCCAGACCGCTGCGCCGAACTCCTCGCCGCCCGCCTCCCCGCTACCGGTCTGCGATCCCAGTTACTCCTCCTCAGTCGTAACTTTGGATCCTTCCCGGCTATCTGTGCCGGTCTAGAATACGGCCTCGGCGATCGCTTCGCCGTCATCGCCGCCGACCTCCAGGAACCTCCCTCTCTGATCGTCGAATTCGACGAGATCCTTCGCTCCGGCCGCGCCGACATCACCTTCGGCGTCCGCTCCAGTCGCACCGACCCTTGGCTCTCCGAACTCGCCTCCAACCTCTTCTGGTCCCTCTACCGCCGCTTCGTCATCCCGGAAATGCCCGCCGGCGGCGTCGACATCTTCGGCTGCACCCGTCAAGTTCGCGATCGCCTCCTCAGCCTCCGCGAATCCCACACTAACTTAGTCGCCCTTCTCCTTTGGCTCGGCTACCGCCAAATCTTCGTCCCCTACCAGCGCCAAGGCCGCCTCGAAGGAACCAGTAGCTGGACTTTCTCAAAAAAACTCCGCTACTCCATCGATAGTATCTTCAACTTCACCGACTTGCCCATTCGTTTCCTCCTCGCCGCCGGCGTTCTCGGAACCTCCGCCTCCTTACTCGTCGCCTCGGTCGTACTAATCTCCCGCCTCCTTGGATTGATCGAAGTCCCTGGTTATACTCCCATTATTCTCACGATCACTTTCTTCGGCGGACTCATGACGCTCGGCCTCGGCGTTATTGGGCAGTATCTTTGGCTCGCCCTCCGTAACTCCCGCCAGCGTCCGAATTACATCGTTACGACCGTTTCTACCTTTCCCGGCAACGCCAAGTCATGAAACGCCCCGCCATTCCCGCTTTTCTGCTTTATCTCCTCTCCGCTTGGCTCCTCCACGCCGCCGGCCTAAACCTCGCTGTTCGCCTTCTCGGCGGTGGCGACGCCTACCAAGCCGGTCTCCCCGCCAAACTCTTCTCGACCACCCTCTCGCCCTGGAATCCCTACGTCCAACTCGGCCAATACACCTTCGCCAACACCCAATTCCAGCCCTTCTATCCGCCGGGCCTGATCGTCCTCAGCCTCTTCCCGAACACCTTCGGCTATAACTGCTTCATCCTCCTCCACTACGCCTTGGCCGGCCTGTTCTGCTATCTCCTTTGCCGCCATTTTCACCTCGACCAAACGTCGTCCTTTTTCGGCGGGCTCTTCTTCCTCGCCACCGGCTTTCTAACCGGCCACAAGGGCCATCAGTCGATGATGACCACCGCCGTCTGGCTCCCCCTTATTCTTCTCTTCGCTGCCCGCCACGCCGCCACCCGCCGCCTCCGCGAAGCCGCCCTGGCCGGTCTAGCCGTCGCGCTGTCTCTCCTGGCCGGCTTCCCTCAAGTCACGCTCTACGGTCTCGTCCTCGTCGCCGCCTTCTGGTTCTTCCGTGCCGGCCGCCGAGCCATCGTCGGCCTCGCCGTCTGTGGCCTCTGCGCCTTCCTCCTGAGTTCCCTCCAACTATTCGCCGTCGCCGACACCCTCCCCCTCATCACCCGCCAAAGTCTCACTTTCGCCAGCTTCAATGAGAACTTCCTCCCTCCCGCCAACCTCCTTGCCTTCCTCGTGCCGAACGTCCTCGGCGGGCTTCACCAAATCCCCAGCTACGCCCTCAACGGCGAACTCGTTGAAGTTTTCACTTACTGCGGCCTCGCCCCTCTCCTCCTCGCCCTCCTCGCTCCGCGCACCCGCGACGTCTGGTTCTGGCTAGCCGCCCTCGCCCTCAGTCTTTTTCTCACCCTCGGCATCACCATCGTCCAGTCCGTACTCTTCCACGTCCCTGTTTACAATCTGTTCCGCGCCCCCGCCCGCCACCTTCACGAGGCCGGACTCGCCCTCAGCGTTCTCGCCGCGTACGGCCTCCACCATCGCCGCCGTGTCCCCTGGGCCATCGCCGCCCTCGCCCTCGGCCTCGCCGGCGCTTTCTACGCCGCCTTCCATCTCCCCGTCTGGGTCTCCCCCACGCTCTCCGGCCCCCAAACCGAAGCGTGGCGCACCATCAGCACCACCTGGCCCCACCCCACCCTCCTCTATCCTCTCCTCGCTTTCGCCGCCACCGCCGCTTGCCTACTCCTCCGCGCCCCCCGCTGGCTTCTCGCCGCGGTCTTTCTCCTCGACGTCAGCGCCGTCAGCCGAACCATCTACGACAACCCGGATACCTCCAATCTCTACGGAGCCGAACGACGCGCTGAAGTATCCTTCCTCTTCGAAGAAGGCCTCGACCCCCAAACCCACCGCATCCTTCCCCTCGACTTCCCCCTCTTCCAAACCTACCCGCTCCTCAGTATGATGTACGGTCTTAGTGTCGCCAACGACTATACCCCCATGTGGATGTCGCGTTATCAATCTCTGACAGGCTTTGACCTGAGCGGCATCGGTGGCGAAGCCCTCCTCCCCCAACGCCAAATTCTCTCTGCTTTCAGCATCCGCTACGTTCTCGCTCGTACCCCCGCTAGCGCCTATGCCGCCCGCCGAACCCGCCTGTACAAGGAGATTGCCCTCTCCCCCGATGGCATCACCGTTTTTGAAAATCCCACGGTCCTCCCCCGTTTCCGCTTCGCCAACCAACTCCTTCCCGCCGCCGATTTCCCCTCCGCCAAAGCGATCGTCCTTAATCCAGCCCGCTTCGACCCCGCCCGCGAGACCGTCGTCGAAGGCCTCTCCGCCCCGGAAACCATGGCTTCCGGCGCCATCCTCTCCCAAAAAACGGCTAACAACGTCCTCTCCTGGTCCGTTGAAACCTCCGGCCGAGCCTTCTTCATCGTCTCCGACACTTGGTTCCCCGGTTGGACGGCCACCATCAATGGCCAACCCGCCACCATTCACATCGCTAACGGCTGCGTCCGCGGCCTCTTCGTCCCCGGCCCCGGCCGCCACGAAATCCGGATGTCCTTCTGGCCCCGCAGCCTCACCGCCGGCCTCATCGCCACCTTTTTAGGGCTCCTCCTCCTCGCCTACCTCCTCTTTAAAAGAAAATTAACCTAGGCTCAAGAAAGTTCTGTTACTTGTCGATACTACCTGCGTCTATACTATTGCCGTGAGGTCATGCCATGTTGCGGAAAGCTCTGTTGCTCCTGCTCTGCCCTATATTCTTATTCGCTGAAAAAAAAGAAGTTACCATCGTCATGCAGTTTGCCGAAGGCTTCTCGCCCCAAGCTCTGCAGGAGATGCAACTCGAAGCCGAACGCATCGTCAAGAAGGTCGGCGTCAATCTTGCATTTAAACATCGGCACGAAGCCGCGCAAGAGACTTTCAACGACTTAATCTTCTTTAAGATGTCTGGCCGCTGCGAAATGGATAGCTTCCCGGTGATCCTCGACGAACGCGGGCCCCTCGCTTTCACGTTTACCACCGACGGACGGATCCTCCCCTTTGGTGAAGTCAAGTGCGACCGCCTCCGCGATTCCATCAAGACGGCGATGTCCGGCGCGGACTACAGTCAAGGAAATCAACTACTTGGCCGCGCTATGGGCCGCGTCCTCGCCCACGAGCTCTACCACATGTTCGCCCAGTCGAAAGGCCACGCTAAAACCGGCGTCGCCCGCGAATCACTCTCCGCCCGGCAACTGATCTCCGACAAACTCGACTTCTCGAACCACGATTGCGCCTTCATCCAATCGAGCGGGTCGAAGTCGTTCTTATAGATCCCATTTGAATTATTGTTGTAACCCCCCTAGCCGACCGGGGAAATTTACGCTAACGTAATTCTAGGCATTTTGGTCCACGGTAGTAGACCAGCCCTGCTCTCCAGTCCGTCCTTCTCTCGAACCACTCGTTTGGTTCAGCTTGCCCGGTAGCCGCAAAGCCTCCACTCTCCGTTTAGAGTCCATCCAGCCACCCTTGGCTGCATCCACTTAAACTTGGGGTCTCTTAATGGTTACTCGTTGGACAACGCTTGCCCTTTCCCTTGCGCTCTCCTGTGCAGCCGCGCATGCCCAGTCGATTCAGGGCGGTATTCGAGGACTAGTCTCTGACAGTGGCGGTGGCGTCATCGCCAACGTTAAAGTCTCGATCACCGACCCAGGCACCAATCTTTCCCGGAGCACTCTGACGAATGCTACCGGCGACTATGTTTTCAACGGCGTCATTCCCGCCTCCTACACGGTCGTAGCCGAATCGCCCGGCTTCAAAAAATCGGAACGCAAAGGCGTTATCGTCGAAACCCAGGCGTTTATCAACGTCGACATCAAAATGGAAGTCGGCAACGTCACCGAATCGGTGATGGTCACCGAAGAAGTCTCTGTCATCGAAACGGCTAACGCCTCCGCGGGCCAGATGATTGATCGCCAAAAACTCATTGACCTCCCGAACCTCGGGCGAAACCCCTTCATGATGTCGAAGATTGCCCAAAACGTGGTGCAAGTCGGCAACCCCCGCTTCAACCGGATGCAGGACCAGTCCGGCTCCTCCGCCATTTCGCTCGCCGGCGGCCCGGTCCGCGGCAATAACTACCTCCTCGACGGCATCCCCATCACCGACTCGGTCAACCGCGCTGTCATCATCCCCACCCTTGAAGCGGTGCAGGAAGTCAAGATCCAGGCCAACACTTACGACGCGGAAATGGGCCGTACCGGTGGCGGTATGTTCAATACCTACCTCAAAAGCGGAACCAACGCCCTCCACGGCTCCGGCTTCGGCTACATGCGCCAAACCGCTTGGCTCTCGAATAACTTCTTCAACAACCGCGCTGGCATTAAAAACCCCAGCCAGCCATTCCGTAACTACGGCGCCTCCCTCGGCGGACCCGTTTGGATCCCGAAAGTCTACAACGGCAAGGACAAAACGTTCTTCTGGATCTCCGGCGAAGCCTACCGGGGAACCTCGTCCACTTCTAATAATTTCGCCCTTCCCACCGCGACCGAAATCGGTGGCGACTTCTCTCGTAGTTTCCGCGCCGGCACCTCGGGCGCCCTGCAGACGATCTTCGATCCTCTGACCACCGTCGCCGACGGCACCCGCCAGGCGTTTCCCGGCAATATCATCCCCGCTGGGCGCATCAACCCCATCGGCCTCGCCCTCGCCCGCTCCTATCCCGCGCCCCAGCGCGAACGCACCGGCTTCGGCGCTAACAACTACACCGCCGCCACCAGCCAATACGATCGCGCCGACCAGACCACCTTTAAACTCGATCACCAAGTCGCTTCCTGGTGGCGCGTCAACGCCAGCTATCTCCACTACGGCAGCCGTGAACCCGGCGAATGGTGGTGGGGCAATAACTCCTCCCCTGACCAGTGGACCCTCGCCCGCAAGGTCGACGCCACCGCCGTCAATAGCCTCTTCACCCCAAACGCCACCACGGTCGTCACCCTCCGCTACGGCTTCAACCGCTTCCCTAACCTCAATTCCCAGCGCTCGGCCGGCTTCAACCTCGCCTCCCTCGGCTTCCCCGCCAACTACCTCTCGAATGTGAGATCCCTCACCTTCCCGAACATCGGCATGCAAAACTTCTCCGGCATGGGCGTCAACAACAACAACAACCAGGTTTTCCACTCGAAGAACCTGCTCGGTTCCGTGGCCAAGTTCGTCGGTCGCCACAGCTTTAAAGCGGGTGCCGATTACCGCCGCCTCCACATCGACGGCGTCGAACTCGGTGACGCTTCCGGTCAGTTCTCCTTCAACGATCAGTTCACCCGCGCCAACGGCAACACCGGTACCGTCGGCTCCGGTTCGGACCTCGCTTCGCTCCTCCTCGGCATCCCGGCCTCTGGTGGCTTCCTTACCTCCACCAAGATGTTCCAGTTTGTCGACTACTACGCGATGTACTTCCACGACGACTTCCGCGTCAACGCCAAGTTGACCGTGAACATGGGTCTTCGCTATGAGTACGAAACCGGTCTTAAGGCCACGAATAACACCCTCCTCACCGGCTTCAATCAGACCATCAAGAGCCCCATCCGCGTCACCACCCCCATCTCCGGCTTCTCCCCGGTCGGCGGTCTGCTCTACGCTGGACAGGACGGCGGTCGCACCATGACCGGCAACCTAAACAGAAACAAATTCAGCCCCCGCGTCGGCTTCGCCTACCAGTGGACTCCGAAAACCACCTTCCGCGGTGGCTACGGCATCTTCTGGGCGCCCATCGCTTACGGCTTCCAGAACACCCTCGGTTACTCGA
>JBBRIO010000129.1:0-10516 GCA_038220855.1 Bryobacterales bacterium
GCCATCCCCTTCCACGCCTTCTGGTTCAACGTGTTCACCAAATAGCGCAGCGCTTCAAACTCCCCCATCCCCACCGCTCCCAACTTTGCCGCGCCGAATGCCTGCGCCAACCGCGCCCGCATTTTCACCTCTTTCTCAAAGCGTTTCCGCAGCGCCGCCTCGTCTTCAGCCCGCCCTAACCTCGCCAAACCTTCCGCCGCCGCCGCCCGCAGGTACTCATCGGCCGAATCCAACTGAGCCATAAACAACGGGCGAGACCCCTCATCCGGAATCAACGCCACCGCATTCAACGCCGCCCGCCGAACCCGATCATTCCGGCCCCGCTCATAAGCCTCCCGTAACGGCACCACCGACTCCGGATTCATCAACAAACCCACCGTCTCCAGCGCCGCCACCTGGACCTTATCATCCAGGTCCCGCAGCAAGTAGTGGATCTTCGGCGCCACACTGCGATCCCGGATCTTCTCAAACGCAATCAGCACTTCGTAGATCAGCTTGCCGTCCTTGGCCGTCATCGCCTGCACCAAATCGCCTACCGCCGCCTTCCCGCGCAATACCCCCACCGCCCGCGCCGCGTTTGCCCGCGCAACCATCGACGAACTCTCATTCGCCATCTTTCCTAACGCCGCTACGATCTCCGGGCGCACCTCCACGTGCGCTGGGACAATCTGATCGTTAGTGTCCGACCAACGGCTCAACACCCGCGTCCCCGCGCGCTTCATCGTCCCGCTCAGCCCGCTCTCCCAATACCCGGGAAGATAGAAGTTCACCACCCCGTCGGTCGCCCGAATCTGGACTTCCTCATCGCTATCCGTCATCGCCTGCGTCAGCGGCTCCAAAGATGCCGGCCCCCCAATGGCCACCATCGAACGGACCACCTCCCGCCGCACCTCGGCCTCCGGATCCTGCGCATAGGGCAGCAGCTTCGGAATGCCGCCCGCTCCATCCTTGGCCATCGACTTGGCATACTTTTGCCTTTCTTTCGGAGAAGAAGTCTGGGCCGATACTACGATCGAACCGAGAACGAGAAGCAACGCAATCCGCATGCCTCTAGGACGTCCCCTGAGTCCCGAAAGTCTACCGGATAAACTCGCGCTGCACCCGGCCCGGAATTAGATCGCCCGCACCCACCGCGTCGTTGCTCACGGACATCCCCGGCAAACGTAATCGAAAGGCTCCAGCGAAGCCGGGTACCGAATGACCACCATCTAACAGACCGCCTCCCGCCACTCCGTCCCTGGCCATCGGCTTGGCCTACCTATGCCTTCGGCACTCGCGAAAAGTTACCCATCCATACTCACCAAGAGTTGACCAGCGACCCGACTTGCGCTTCCAATGTCCTCTGGCTCACCGCCACGGGGCATCGCCCCGCACGATCGTGTCGACATAAGGATGCCTGCTGAGGAGAAAGGAGTTACGCGCCTGCGGCGCGGATGCTGGCACCACGCTCAGTAGCCTGCCACGTGGCAGCGCCTGATTTCGCTGAGGTCAACTCTATCCAGGCACAGGTGGTCAATTTCCCGTGAGCACCGAGGCCTATGCCGCCCCTGCTCCGAAGAAATCTGAGCCGATACCGACATCAAACCGGGAACCAGCAACGGAGCAACTCGCGCGCCAATTTGACGTCCACCGACTTCCTAAAGTCGATGAGATCACCTAGAGCGGCACCCGGCCCGGAATCAGATCGCCCGCACCCACCGCGTCGTAGCTCACGGACATCCCCGGCAAACGTAATCGAAAGGCTCCAGCGAAGTCCGGTCCCTAATGACCGCCATCGAACAGACCGCCTCCCGCCACTCCGTCCCTGGCCATCGGCAGGGCCGACCTTTGCCGCCCCTGCGCCGATACCGCCATCGAACTAATAACGAGAAACAACAAAATCCGCGTGCCTGTTCGACGCCCACTGAGCTCCGAAAATCTATCCGATAAACACGAGCTCTACCCGGCCCGGAGTCAAATCGCCTGCATCCACCGTGCAGTGTTTCAAGTACATCCCAACAAAGGCCTCAGGGCTCGACGCATAAGGTAACAGCTTCGGTATGCCGGCCATTCCGTCCTTGTCCATCGGATTGGCCTATCTTCGCCGCTCCTGCGCCGAAGAAGCCGGAGCCGAGACCAACATCGAACCGGGAAGGAGACGCCACACAATCCGCATGTCTCTAAGACGTCCCCGAATCACGAGTGTCTACCGGATAAACTCGAGCTGCACCCGGTTCGGAATCAACCCAATATCATGGCCCATATCCAGCAACTGTTGTGCCGCTCGCGGAATCAGCTCGCCCGCATCAACCGTGTAGTGGTTCACGTACATCCCGACAAACTTGGTGGCCAAGTCCGCCTCCATGTCCCGGGCAAACTGCATCGCGTACGTCAAAGCCTCTTCGTGGTTGTCGAGGGCGTATTGAATACTTTCCCGCATCAACCGACAGCATTCCGTCCGAATCTCCGGAGCCAAGTCGCGACGCAGAATGTTGCAACCCAACGGTAACGGCATGCCCTGCGTCTTCTTCCACCACTTCCCTAAATCGATAATCTGATGGAAACCGCCGCGGGCATAGGTCAACTGCGCTTCGTGAATCACCAGACCGGCGTCCGCCGCCCCATCCTTCACCACGTCCAGAATCTTGTCAAACGGAACTTCCACCGGAATGAAGTCCGGCTGGAAAATGCTCAGCGTCAAAAACGCCGTCGTCATCCGACCCGGAATCGCGATCCGCTTGCCCTTCAAATCCTCAGGCGTCATCGGGTGATTGGACACAATCACCGGGCCATAACCGTCACCCACGCTCGATCCTGACGCCATCACGAAGTACTTATCCGCTACATACGGATACGCGTGGTACGAGATCGCTGTCAATTCGTACTCACCGACCATCGCCTTTTTGTTCAGCGTTTGGATGTCATCAAGGACGTGCCTAAAATTTACAAGCTTGGAACGAATCTTCTTCGTCGCCAAACCGTAAAACATATACGCATCATCGGAATCAGGGCTGTGCGCGCAAACTACATCCATAACCGCCATAGTGTTATTTAACTATAGCAAATGGCCCCTTTACTCAACGCAAGAAACGGTTATATCATACGCTTTCGACCGCCAATTCCAACAACGCCGGGTGAATATATTGCAACGCTTCGTCTAGCTCAGCAAGCCCCCGCTCCACCTGCGCTAAATCCCGGGTACGGCCCATCATCTCCAACACAAACGCCGCGTTGTAAGCAGCATCGGCCCCGAAATTCGACACCGACCCCTTCAAGGTATGAGCCGCTCGCTGCAATCCATCCGCGTCCAGCGCGGTCACAGCCTCCCGAATCTCCACCATCAGCGCCGGATACTCGTCCAAAAATAATCGCGCCACTTCGCGCAAAAGCTCTTCATCGCCGCCCAACCGCTCTAGCGCCACCGCGCCATTCAATCGGGCAATTTGTGAGGTGAACTGCACAGAACACTCCTCGTCTAACGCTTCCGTCGCAAAAAATAGCATGGCTTTGGCAGACCACTAGCAGGTTCAGTACTACTACCAAATGCTCCGGGCCGTTGTTTAACATCTCGACCCGTTGCCTAAATTCTTGAACAAATCGCTACAAAACACAAGCCCCACCCTTCGGCACCGATCCAGTGCGGCAGGTCAACGCATCGTCACCAGTACTAGCTGTACGGCCCAGCTATTGGGTCGCGTCCTCGGTCGGGTCCACTAACCGGTCCACCACCATCGAGTAAATCACCATCTTCCCGTGCCGGTCCGTTTGAAAGAAAATCCGCTGCGAGTTCGGCGCAAACGTCGGATTCGCCAGCCGAGGGTCTGAGCACTTGTGCTCGCACACCGTCAACTCGCGCCGAACCGCGCGCAGTAGCAACAGCAGCGTAGGCTGCGCTTTGCTCCCACTCGCCCCTAGGAACACGGTCGCGTCCCCGTTAGGAGCAAACCGGACAAACTGGCTCGTCTTCGCCAGCATCAAATTCGTGTTCGCATCCGGCGCATATTCGTGGATCTCATTCAACCGACCCGCCCCTTCCCCCGGCTGCAACAGATACAAAATCGCCCGGCCATCCGGAGACCACTGCGCCTCCAACACCTGCCCGCTCGGCGTCTTCAACTGCCGATTCTCCCTACCGTCAAAACTAGCCAGCCACAACCCGCCATCCCGCACATAAAACAAACCCGCCCGCTTCGGCCGAACCCCCAACTCAGTCAAATCACCCTCAAACTCCGCCACCGTCTGCAACCCCGGCTTCCCCGTCGGAGTGAACCGAAGCCGCGTCTTCGCCCCGTCCTTCTCGGCAAACACGGCGTTCAGCCCGTCCTCGGACACGCTCAACTTCCGCCTACTCTCCGTCATCTCGGCGATCACCCGCTCCCGCATACTCCCCATATTGATCTGCAGCAAGCGAACCCCATCGATTGCGTACAGCCAACGGTCCCCTCCCGCCAGCGTCATCGTCTCCGGCTCGAGCGCCGCAAGCTCCGTTAACTGCCGCGTCTTGCCGGACTTCGTCTCAATCCGGTAAGCCTGCATTCCTTGCCCGCGGTCAGACCCACAAATCAGAAACTCCGCCCGCCGCGAAATCGCCCGTCCCGTGTTCGAAGGCAGTATGCTCACGAACTCCGGACTCGTCAGCCGAACCACCTCGAACTCGGTCGTCGGATCCAGAAACCGCTGCCGATCGCCCGCCGTCTCCTGCCCCTTACCGCTCGCCGGGAGAATAGGCCGCGCGCCCATCAAAACGAGAAGCGCGCGGCGAGAAACCATCTCTCTAGTCTAACTTGGCTTACTCCTTCGAGTGGTTGGCCTTCACGTGGTCGCCCAACAAATCCACCCCAAAGTCCCCCGCATAATCGCGCCAAACCGAGTGCACGTGGTTGTTGTTGTTCTGCGTGTTGTCGTATTCCACCAGGAACGTCGGGCCTTGCACCCGATAATAATGGCCTTCGCCCTTCGCCGCCGAACCCGCCCAGGCAAAGTACAGATTGGTCCCCGCCGCCTTCACCTGCGCCGCCCGCGTCGCCGCCGCCTGCTCCGGAACATTCGCAACGTACTCATCAAGCAACGCCGCCAACATCTCCTTCTGCTTACCCGTCATCTTCGCCGCCGGCAAGCCATTCGGCTGGCCCTTCAACGCCGCCACCCGATCTGCCATCGTGAAGATGTCTTTGTAAGCCACCTCCGCCACCACCGCCGTCTTCACCTGCTCCGCCGTCAACGCCACCCGCAAGTCGCGGCCCAAGTCCTCTTCCCGGCCCAATACCCGCAGACCCTTCCGCGGTCCTTCCTTAATCTCCGCCGGATTGGTCCCAAAGAACATCGGGCTCGACGCCACCCGGTTCTTCGCAATCGTCCAGTTCAATGCGAGATGATGCCCCTCTACCCGATAAGCCCACGTCCCGCCTTCCGAAGGCGTGCCGAAGATCGAGAAGAAGTACTGTTCCGGATCCCGCCGGCCCGTCGTGTCTTTCTCTAACTGCCGCAGAATGTCCTCAAGGCTCATGATGCTCATCGCCTTCTGATAGCCCTGCTGCGATACGCCCGCGCTCAGCAAAGCGTGCGCCAAGTGCCGCTGCTCATGCGACATCTGCTTCAAGGGCAATCCCTTGCGTACCTTCGGAATGAAGTGCCAGTTCTTGCGCTCATCGTCCTCAAAGGCAAACACCGCTTTTCCCTTTTGCTCAGCCGATAAGGAAGCTAAAAAAGCGTTAGCGGTATCCGACATCACGCGCGGCGTCTGTGTTCTATAGCTGGCGGCCACCAGCAGCAACGCCCCGGTCGAGGCGGCCATCAATCGCAGTTGGTTCGAATTCATCTCAAGGGCCCTTCTACTACCCTCAAAGATTCTATTAGAAAGGCAGGTCCCTCTGCACGGTCCCCACCACAAGAGACTTCGCCAAGTACTTATAAGGGTTAATCGGAGCACCACCCTGACGAACTTCATAATGCAGATGCGGAGCCGTCGCCCGACCCGTGCTGCCACTCCGCCCAACCACTTGACCCCGACGCACCTCTTGCCCAGGAATCACTTCGAACGAGGACATGTGAGCGTAGTAGGTCTCTAAATTCCCACCGTGGCTGATGACAATCAACTTGCCATAACCACCGCTCCACCCCGCCGAACGCACAATTCCGTCTGCGGCCACTTTGATGGGAGTACCGGTCGTACACGAAATATCGACACCCGGATGGAAAGCCGAGCCACCCGTAAACGGATCCGTTCGCGATCCAAAGGAACTCAGCAGGCGGCCATTGGTCGGCCAGATGCTGGGTACCACATTTTGCTGCCAAAGCTGATTGATCCGCCGCGTCCCCGGGTTATAGACCCGTGCCGTCCGCAACAGGTCATACTGTTCAATCGACTCTTGGAAGGTCGGCATCAACTTCCCTTCCGCGGCAATCGATTGTGGACCGTCCATCCGTTCTTTGATGCCGTAAACCATCGAAACTTCCGACGCCAGCATCTGCAGAGTAGCCAACTGCTCTTTGGTCTGTTCGGTCGACCGCTGCAAATCCTGATACCGCCGCTGCAACGAAGAGACTTCATCCCGAAGGCTGTTGTAGTTCGTTACCTTCCACGCCATCCGGGCGTAGGACGATACGAAACCGACCACCGTAAACGAGCCAATCAACGCCAGCGTCAGAACCGTATAGAGCACTGTATGCGACAAATGAACGCGCCGCAGGCGACCGTGGACGGAATGCGCGATGACGACTACGAAATGAGGTTGCTTCATGCTCGATAATACTTTTCGGGCGCATGTAACACTGCTGAGTCCAAACGACTCACGGCATGTGTCGCAATGATCACCGTATCACCGAATGGGTTCCGCAGTCAACCCTAAACGACACCTTAAAACGCCACTACCCAACGGGGGTCGAGTTGGATGGCGATTGAAAATCGAGGGGCGCGGCTATAGCCACCTGAAGAATCTCCCGTCTAAGAGCCGGCCAAAGCGAATCCCGGCTCGCCGACTGTCGTGAACCGAAGCGTCCAGCGGTCGGCCAAGGACCAGTAGGGCCTCAAGACGGATTCGCAAGAGATGCGAAGTCTGGCGGGGGATCCCATGCCGGCGTTCCGTGTGCCATCAATGCGGACAGAGATGAAAGCGTGGATGAAGAAGCAGCGAGACTCGGAAACGGTGTCCGGAAAACCCCTTCCTTTTCGCGAGCCAGTGATCCTGCTGCCCGTCGGCCCTGGGGTAGCGTCTGCCCGCCGACCGGCCCGGCTACACTCCCGCGAGAATCACCTGGTGTCCACCGGGTTCTCCCGAAAGACACCCACCGCGTCTCCCGGCACCGCCGCTCTTGAGGGATTAACGACATTGCCATGTAACCGCGGGCTTCCCCTAAAAATCCATCCCAAACTCACTCCACTGGATCACCTTCCCCTGCCGGCAAGCCTCGTTACCCATGATCGCCGTCAATGCCGCCGTCGCCCCCACAATAACGTCCGCCGGCGACTTCGCCCCGTGCCGCACGCAATCGTAAAATGCCCGGATCTGCGCGTCCCCCTTCTCCTCCACCTTCTCCGCCAGCACCGACTGTTGTTGTCCATCCAGCGAGTAGAAGTTCGTTGAGTACAGTAACTCCACCGCCCCCTTGCTCCCGTACACGCTAATCGTCTGGTTGTTCACCGGCATCTTCCGCGGATGAAAAACCATCTGCGTAAACGAAAGCTTCGCCCCGTTGGCGTAATCGTACGTCAGGCTCTGATGGTCGTAAATGTCCCGTCCTTCCGGCTTACCCGCAAACAGCTTCGTCCCGCCAAACCCCGCCACCCGCGTCGGATGCTCCCCAATCACCCAGTTGCAAGCGTCCAGATTATGCACCGACTGCTCCACCAGATAACCACCCGATTTCGCGTAATTAAAATACCAGTCCGCCGACGAACCGTCATAAGCCAAGTCCGCCGACGCATGCCGCTGCGCCTTCACAAACAAAATGTCCCCAATCGCCCCCTCGTGAATCTTCCGGATCGCCGTTCCCAACTGCACCATCGTCCGCATCTGCTGGCCCGAAACAAAAACCCGCTTGGTCTCCCGCGCCACTTTCACTAACTGCCGCACCTGCGCCGCCGTCGTCCCAATCGGCTTCTCGCAGTACACATGCTTGCCCGCTTGCATCGCCGCAATCGCCATCTCGGCGTGCAAAAACGGCGGCGTCGCCACATACACCGCATCCACGTCCTTCCGGTCAATAATCTTCCGCCAATCGCTCGTCGTCGAAGGATTATCCTTCGCCGCCGCCGTCGCCGCCTTGTCCAGCCGGTCCGGCTTGGTGTCGCACAACGCCACCACCTTTGCATCCGGCTGCGCCAGCACCGCGCTCAACAGATAGCTCCCCCGGTTCCCCACGCCGATCACCGCCGTGTTCACCCGCTCATTCGGCGACTGCGCAAATACCGCCTGCGCCGCCGTCGCCGAACTCAATACAAAGTTTCGTCTATCCATGATCAAGCTCCTAATGTCTCTAATCCGCGTATTACGCTTGCCACATACTCTCGCGCCCGGCGCGCCAACGCATCCACCCCTTCGGCCGCCGCCGGTCGCGGCACCAAAGGCTCAAAAATATTCTCAAACGTCAACGGAATCTGCAACCCCGTTCGCATCACCGGCGCCAACAGCTTGTAGTGGTCAATCTCGCCAAAACCCGGGCCGCAGTCCTGGTCCTTCGGCGTATTCCGGTGGTCTTTGATGTTAAACGCCCGAATCTCCTGCCAGCACGTCTGGATGTCTTGAATCGGGTCGTGATTCTCATAGTCCAACACGTTCCCGGCGTCGTAGCAGATCTTCACCGACCCGTGGCTAACTTCCTTCACGATCCGCGCACAGTCCGCCCCCGTCGCCGTGTTCCCCCCGTGCTGCTTGATCACAATCATCACCCCTGCCTCCTTCGCCCGGGGTGCCAATTGCTTCAGATTCTCGACAAACGTCCCGTACTGGCCCGCCTGCGTCTTCCCAAACGTCAACAGAAACGGAATCCCCGCCGCGGCCGCCTGCTCAATCCGACGCAAATGCGCCTCCCGCGCATTGGTCGCCTCCAGGTTCACCGTCGCAAACATCATCACCGGCTCCAGCCCCATTGACCGGCACCGCTCCCCCAACCGCTTCGCTTCCCCGGCCGGCGCCTCCACCGCCATCACCGGCTTCGGCCCACCCGCCTCCTTGTGCGTCGTCCCCCAGGCTACCGCGTCATAACCACTCGCCTTGACGCCCCGCAGCGCCCGCTCCAGCGGAAACGGCGAGTAGGGCAGGGTCATGCAAGCCAACTGAAACCGCGTCGCTCCAGCCCCCGTCTGCGCCGCCGCCGCACCCGCCGACATCAACCACGTCCGTCTCGATATCATGGCAGCTCCTTGATCTCAACCTTCCGGTAATATACCGGCCAACCCTCCGACTGCAAACACACGTTCCCCTCCACCGGCCATGCTCCCGTCCCTTCGTTCACCACCACCCCGTTCAACTCCACCGTCACCTTCCCGTCCACCGACGTAATCACATACCGATCCCACGATCCAAACGGCGGACGGTCTTTCACAAACGGCCCCCGCTTCGCCCCCGTAATCTTGCCCCCTCGCACGCCAAATAAACTTCCCGCTTCTCCGTAATACCCCTGCACCTCAAGCGACATCGGCCAACCCTTTTCGATCGGCCCGGCATGGATGAAAAACCCCGCATTCGGCCACTCATTGCCGGTTTTCGGCGGTGTCCAACCCTGCTGAAAACGCCACTCCGCATGCATTATAAAGTTCCGGTACTTCTTCTTGCTCCGCAGAAATCCATTCGGCTGGCCCGTCGTCGAAATCACTCCGTCCCGCAAAGTCCACGCCTCGGCCGGCGTCTCTCCCTCCACCGTCCAATGCTCGGCCAACTCTCGCTTCGGCATCAGCGAATGAAACCCATCCGCCGCTCCCAGCGCCCAGCTCCCCACCAAACCCAACAGCACGATTCGCCTCATCAATCCTCCTCTCCGCACCAACTGCACACAAATTCGAGCAGCGCCTGCGTACTCTCCACCAGCGAGTCGATTTCGACATACTCGTCCGGCATATGAATATTGCCCCCTTGGGGTCCCCAGAGCACCGCCGGAATCCCCAACTCATGAAACACAAAAAGGTCACAAGGGCCTTCAATCCCCGCAATTACCGGCACCCGGCCCAACGTCCGTTCCACCGTCGCCGTCAACTCCCGCACAAACTCCGTATCCGCTCCCATCGCCGATCCCGGCAGCCACCGGATGGGATAACTCACCTCCGGCGCCTCCGGAAAAACCCCCGCCAACCACTCCCCAAACTGCGCGTCCACCGTCTCGCAAGTCTCCCCCGGCATCGTCTGCCAAAACAACTCTACCTGGCAACTCGCCGGCACATTCGAAGGCTCGCTCGTCCCCCACGCCGCTGTCTGGATCCGTGCCACCGTCACCGGCACCGGGTCCGCCAACCCCGCGTACAGCGGATGCACCGGCGCCATCCGCCGCCGCATCGCCGCAAACTCCGGCACCGCCCCCAAAAACACCCGCAACTGCTCCACCA
>JBBRIO010000130.1:0-10502 GCA_038220855.1 Bryobacterales bacterium
CCCCAAACTGCTCTTTGAAAACGTCTCCTGGCTTATCACGCCCCAGGAACGCGCCGGCCTCGTCGGCGGTAACGGAACCGGCAAGTCAACGCTGCTCAAAATCCTCGGCGGCATGGATACCCTCGACTACGGTTCCGCCCAATTTACGAAGGGTATGACCCTCGGCTATCTCCCTCAGGATGGCCTCGCCCTCAGCGGCCGCACCGTCTTCGCCGAATGCATGAGCGTCTTCGACGACCTCAAGGATATGGAGCGGGAAATGGAAGCCCTCACCGGATCCATGTCCGACCTCGATCCCACCAGCCCCGAATACCAGATCGTCACTGATCGTTTCCACCGCCTCGAAAACGAATTCACCACGCGCGACGGCTACACCGTCGAATCCCAAGTCGGCATGGTTCTCGACGGCCTCGGTTTCCATAAGGACGATTGGCGCCGCCCCACCGAAGAGTTCTCCGGCGGCTGGCAGATGCGCATCGCCCTCGGCAAACTGCTTCTGGCCAAACCCAGCCTCCTCCTCCTCGACGAACCCACCAACCATCTCGACATCGAAGCCCGCGACTGGCTCGAACACTATCTCCAGACTTACCCCTACGCCTTCGTCATGATCTCGCATGACCGTTACTTCCTCGACGTTACCGTCAAGAAGATCGTCGAGATCTGGAACAAAGGCATGCACTTCTACAGCGGCAACTACGAAAAGTATCTCGAGCAAAAGAACGAGCGCCGTCTCCAGATCGAAGCCGCCTACCGTAACCAGAAGGACCGCATCGAAGCCCTCGAAGCGTTCATCAATCGGTTCCGAGCCCAAGCCACCAAGGCTAAACAAGTACAGAGCCGCATCAAGGAACTCGACAAAATCGAGCGCATCGAAATTCCGCCCGACGAAAAGACGATCAATTTTTCCTTTCCGCAACCCAAATCCAGCGGCCGCGTCGTCGCCGAATGCAAGGGAATCGCCAAGGTCTACGGGCAGAAGACCGTCTTCTCCGACGTGACCTTCACGATTGAACGCGGAGACCGCATCGTCCTCGTCGGCCACAACGGAGCCGGCAAGTCGACCCTCATCAAGCTTCTCTCCGGGTCCGAGCCCTTAACCCGCGGCACTTACGATCTCGGCCACAACGTGGACGTCGATTATTTCGCCCAGGATCAGTATAAAGAGCTAGACGTCGACGCCACAATTCTTGACGATCTAACCAGCATCGGCGGCGGTAAAACCCAAACCGAACTCCGCAGCCTCCTCGGTTGTTTCCTCTTCAGTGAGGATGATGTCTTCAAGCGGATCGGCGTGCTCTCCGGAGGCGAACGCAACCGCTACGCCCTCGCGAAGATGCTCCTCCGCCCGTCGAATTTCATGCTCTTAGACGAGCCGACCAATCACTTGGACATGCGAGCCAAAGATGTCCTGCTGAACTCCCTCTCGAACTTTACGGGTACGGTTGTCCTCGTCTCTCACGACCGTTATTTCATTGATAACTTAGCCACCAAGGTCTTCGAAGTCGGCAACGGAACCATTGAAGTGTTCCCCGGCAACTACGAAGAATACTTGTGGAAAAAGTCCGGTCAGGACGAAGTGTTGGAAGCGAAGATGACCGAGCAGTTGGCGACCACCCTCGCCGCTGCCGCCCCGCCCGCCGCGGTCGAGGTCAAGAAGCGCGTCAACCCCATGAAGTTGAAGCATCTTCAGGACCGGTGCAAGCAGTTGGAGCGCGACATCGCCTCCGCTGAAACCGACGTCGCCACCCTCGAAGCCGCCCCCTACGTCAACCCGGAAGAAGCCCAGCGAACGGGAATCAAACTCGACCAGCGCCGTAAAGACCTCGAAAACCACATGGCCGAATGGGAAGAAACCTCCGCTATCCTCGAATCACTCGGCTAACTAAATCCACTTCCTCCGCAGCAGCCACATCTTGATCAACTGGGTCACGCTCAAGTATCCGAATAGCGTCAACAACAGAATCGGCCAGTACTTCGCCGGCAATGCCGTCAGCCCCAGCGCCGGAGCCAATGGCGAGTAGGGCAGCAAAACTCCAAATGTAATCACCGCCAACGTCGTCAGCGTCAGCGGCCAACTCGCCCGGCTCTGCAAAAATGGAATCTTGTTCGTACGAATCACGTGGATAATCAGCGACTGCGTTACCAACGATTCTACAAACCATCCCGTCTGAAACACCGAGGCCCGGCTCGGGTCCCAGCAGTCAAAAACATACAACATCACAAAGAAAGTGGTGTAGTCGAAAAGCGAACTGATCGGTCCGATGAACAGAATGAACCGCTTGATCTCTTCGAGGTTCCATGGACGCGGATGGTTCACCTGCTCCTCGTCCACCGAATCCATCGGAATCGGGATCTGCGAGAAATCGTAGAGCAAATTGTTCGTCAAAACCTGGATCGGGGCCATGGGGATAAAGGGAAGAAAAGCGCTCGCCCCCAGCACGCTCAGCATGTTTCCGAAGTTTGAACTCGCGCCCATCCGCACGTATTTCAGAATGTTCGAAAACACTTTGCGGCCTTCGATCACCCCGCCCTCCAGCACCATCAAGTCCTTTTCCAGAAGAATCAAATCCGCCGATTCCTTCGCGATGTCGGTTGCCGTGTCCACCGAAATCCCCACATCGGCCGCCCGCAACGCCGGCGCATCATTGATCCCGTCCCCCATGAATCCCACCACATGGCCGGCACCCTGCAACGCCCGAATCACCCGCTGCTTGTGCGCCGGCGACAGCCGCGCAAACAGCACCGTCTTACCCACCGCCGCCGCTAACTCAACATCCGACATCTTTTCTACTTCGCCGCCCAACAGCATCGGCTCCGGTTCGAGCCCCACATCCTTGCAAACCTTCCGGCTAATCAAGTGGTTGTCGCCCGTCAGAATCCGGATCGCCACCCCTTGCTTTTGCAGCGCCGCAATCGCCTGCCGGGCTGACTCCTTCGGAGGATCCAGAAACGCCACATAACCCCGCAACGTTAACTCGCCTTCGTCGTCCCGCTTGCAAAGCACCTTACCGGTCAGCTCCTTAGTCGCCACCGCCAGCACCCGAAATCCATCGTTGCTCAGGCTGGCATACTCTTCCTCCAGACCCACCATCAACGCCTTGTCCATCGGCGAAAGCTTCCCGTCCAACTCAAAATGCGAACAGTGCGCAAACACCTCCTCCGGAGCGCCCTTGGTCAGCAGAATCGACTTCCCGTCCGGATCCTGCACCAGCACCGACATCATCCGGCGAGTGAAGTCGAACGGAATCTCATCCAACTTTCTGTACCGATCGACTAACGCTTGTTGATGAAAATCAGGGCTGCTCAGAATCGCCCGGTCCAGCAGATTCTTCAGCCCCGTCTGGAAGAAGCTAATCAGATAACCGTTGAGCAGCACCTCATCGGTCTCCCGGCCTGCGACGTTGCAATGGCGCTGCAGAACCACCCGATCTTCCGTCAGCGTCCCCGTCTTATCCGTGCACAGGACGTCCATACCCCCCAAATTCTGAATCGCATTCAGCCGCTTCACGATCACCTGTTTCCGGCTCATCGCCAGCGCGCCCTTCGATAGGCAAACTGAAACGATCATCGGCAGCATTTCCGGCGTCAGCCCCACCGCCACCGCCAGCGCAAAAAAGAATGCCCCTCGCCAATCCTGCTTCGTCAAACCGTTGATCACAAAAACCAGCGGCACCATAATCGCCATCAGCCGGATCATCAGCCAAGTAAATCGATCCAGCCCCAGGTCGAAGCCGCTCGGTGGCTCATCTTCGGTAATCTCCCCCGCCATCGTACCGAGATAAGTACTCGGCCCCGTCGTGACAATCACGGCCGTTGCCGTGCCGCTCTGCACGCTCGTCCCCATAAAGCACGTGTTCGTCAGCTCGATCGGCGAACTCACCGCCCGCGTCTCCGCCTCGGCAATCTTTGCTACCGGCAGCGATTCCCCCGTCATCGTCCCTTGGCTCACGAAGAGATCTTTTGAAGAAACGATCCGAACGTCTCCGGGGATCATATCGCCCGCCGCCAAGTGGACGATATCGCCCGGCACCAGATCGCGCAGCGGAATCTCCCGCGCCGCGCCGTCGCGGACCACCGTCGCCGTCACGTGGATCATCGCTTTCAACTTTTCCGCCGCCCCTGTCGCGCGGGATTCCTGGAAAAATCGAAGGCTCACGCTCAATGCCACCATCGCCGCCATCACCGTTCCGGCCCGAGCGTCGCCGGTGGCAAACGAGAGCGCTGACAGCGTCGCCAGCAGGATCACAAGTGGGTTCCGCAGTAACTCCAGCAGTCGCCTGAACCACCCCCTTGGCCTCTCCTGGGCGACCTCATTCGGCCCGACCCGTCTCAGCCGCTTCTCCGCTTCCTTTTGGCTCAGCCCGACCGGGGCCGTCCCCAAGGATTGCAGCAGCTCCTCGGCCTGCTTCCCACCCGCCGCAAGCACCGCCGCCGATACCTGAATATTGTGCGGATTGAGTCTCGGAACCGGCCCGGAATTCAACCGCGGTCCCCTAGCGTTTTACTCATATCTTCTCCTGCTGGATCGCATAAGAATCCTACCTCTATTCCGCGGCGCTGCGTTCACAGAATGGTGATGCGAGTTTCGGGAATGCTGTTCCACTGGTCGTCGCATCGGAATCGGCTGACCGGTACTGGCAGGCTCGATAAACAATTGCGGCGGATCCTCCGCAATTCCCCACCCAAGGCCCGCGCCTTGACGGAATACCGCGTGCGCTTCCTCGTGCGGGTTCCCGAATTCGCGGACCTTGCTCATTGCGTGAGGCTGGCCGAGGCTGGGTCCACCGCCGTGGACGTTGGGGCCAGCGTTGGCAACTACGCAGTGGCGATTCGAAATGCCGTTGGACCTACTGGGCATCTCTTTGCCCTCGAACCAAACCCTGCGGTTTACAAAGAACTGGTTTGCAGCACCTGGGGTGCTAGAGCACCTCCTGACAGAATAGAGGGAAAAGTTCGTATCCGCGTACGAGGCGGGGAATAACGGGCTGGAGAAGCGAGCCGCCACGTTTCAGGTGAGCCGTGGGAGGGCCGAGAGGATCTGGAAAGCGCCAGATCTTAATCCGGTTGAACCCTGCTGGTCAGTGGTCAAAGCGCGTTTACGGCAACTCAAAGCTCGATCGCTCGAGGCCCTCGACGTCGCTCTCCCACAGGCGCTCGCCTTGATCTCCCCGGAGAAGGGGAGAAACTGCTTCAAGCATTGTGGATATGCCCTCGGTTCAGTCAAGAAGTGCTCTAATGTAAAAACCGTGAACGCGGCGGCGTCGAACTCCACGGGCTCGATTGACCTGCTGATCCCGACCGACGAAGCCGGCAATCCCCAGGAACCGGTTGCCTCTTTGGAAAATCGGGGCCAGCGTTGTATCCGCGTCCACTTTCCTCGGCTCCGGTTAGACGATCTGTTGAAGAGCGAGGCCCGCGTCACGCTGACGTCGAAGGGCACGAATTGCCCGTCATCGAAGGGGCGCGGGAAGTACTCGCCAAGCACCGGCCGGGTTTGGTGGTCGAGATCGAAGCCCAGCACTTAGGGGGGCGCCCTGGCATGGAAAAGGTCGTCTCATTTCTGGCCGGACGAGGCTATACCTGTCATGCCATCCACGGCCCTACGCTCATTCCTTGGTCAAATTTCGACGTGGCTCTCTGGCAAACGAACTACCTCGACGGCACCCCGGTTTATTGACACGAACACCGCGCCGACTGCGTTAACAACTTCTTATTCGAACACCGAGCCTGACCTATTTCCCCCCACTTGCGTAATCGAATTTCCACCTCGCGAGCGACGTAATCCCACTCCTTCGACGCCCGAAGCCGCGCCAAAAGCTCGTCGACAGCTTGCGTACGTTCCGGAGCAAACTCAAACCAAGTCAGGAAGTTGAACAGCTCTCCCAAATCCCGCCTATGGTGCAACCGCCGGGCAATCGCCGGCAGCTAATCCATGTCGATCGCCGTATGGCGCGACGTCTCTTCGAAAATCGCTCGGCGCTCATCTTGCGCCAAATCCCACCAATTTGCCGACTTCCGAATTGGAATCAATACGCCGATCGTCGCTTCCGCCCGCCCCAGTCGCGTACCGAACGGTGCTTGTGAAACCCGCCAGCGGCCACCCTGCCCCGCCCACCGCCGGCACCTGTTCGGCGTTCACAATGTCCACCCGTTCCACCGCCGCCAGCCCGGCCCCCCGATAAGCCGACATCGCCGTAACCGTCGACTGCCCCTGTTGGCCGCCGATAGAAAAATGTTTGTTTGTCATTAGAATTCAAAGCGTCCGACCATCTGCAAAAATCGGGATGACTTAGCCGCCGTAATCAGGCCGAAGCTAGGAGAATTGAAAAACGCCTGATTCGACGGGGTCACCTGCACACTCAACGCCGAGTTCGGTCCTTCTAAATTGGTATGGTTCAGGAAATTAAACGCCTCGCCGCGTAGCTCGAAACGAACGCGATCGCGGATCGCAAACGTCCTCGAAACGGCCAAGTCAATGTTAAATTCCCCCAATTGCCGCAAAGAGTTACGGCCAAGCGTGCCGACCGAAGCTGGCAGCACCTGCGTCCGTCCCGCCCCCGTTCCCGCATACAGCGGACCCGCCGGCAAAAACGGAAAATTCGCCGCCGTCGGGGCCAGCAAATACCGAATCGCCTGACCCTCGGGCGTCAATCCCGGAGCCTTGGCCTGCCCATCGTTGTTAAACACAAACGGCCGCTGCTGGTTAGCGCCTGGCCACAGGTTACTTTGCGTAATCGTGTCCGGCAAACCGCTGCGCGCAATCACAATCGGGCTCACCGTAAAGCCGCGCAGCCACATCGGGCCAGTCGACTTGTACTGCACCGAAGCTGCAAAGGCATGAGGCCGGTCAAAGTTCGACCGAGCCCGATCGAGTCGTCGGAACAGAGAAGGGAACTGCCCGCCGTCCACATCGTTCGGCTGCGAAAAGCTGAACAAACCCGTGCCATCATCGATCGACTTGGCAAACGTATATGTAGCATTCCAACCCAATGAACGCGAAAACTGCTTCGCCGCCTTCAACTGCAGCGAATGATAACTCGATGTCCCCGCATGAACAAAAGAGTTCAAACCGCCCACCAGCGGCAACCGGCGAGCCCGCTGGTTATCGGCCGCCGTGCCGAGTCGAGCCAACTCATCGCCCCGCTCAAACGGGATCGGATTAAAGCTCAAGCTCAACGGCAAATGGTTGCCTCGCGACCCAACGTAACTCGCATCGACCACCGTGCCCCGCATCACCTCCCGCTGAACACCAAAATTCCACTGGTAGCTCCGCGGCATCGGGCTGATCTCGCCGAACTGCGCCCCGGAATTAAGCGGGTTGTTCAACGTCGCGTTGCGCTCGACGAAAAACGGATCGCTGAAGTTCTGCACCGCAATCTGCGGCATCCCTTGCTGTAACCGGAATGGCTGCGCAATGCCCACTCCCAGGTCCGGGAACGACTGCGCTACCGTAAAGCCAGGATAAAGCACCACCCCGCCCAGGTTCGAGAAAATCTGGCTAAAGAACGCCCCGGCCCCGGTCCGAATTACTGTCTTCTGGTCAAGCGAATAGGCAAAGCCAACCCGCGGAGCGAAGTTCGTCTTCGCCGCTTGCAGATTCAGCGAACGCGTCGCGTTCTGGCCGGCCACCAGCAACTTACCAGAAACAATGTCCAAGCGAGAGTAAATATCGTTCGACATCGTCATCGGCGACTCGTACTCATAACGGACGCCCACGTTCAACGTCAGCCGCCGCGACAGTTTCCAATCGTCCTGCACAAACGCACCCAGGTTCGTATTCCGCCGCCCCGTAATCGGTTGCGGCAGATCGTAGTTCGCCGTTGCAATCAACCCTTGCAGGAAGTCCCCCATCGCATGGATCGGGTTGCCCGCGTTTCTGGTCGAAGCGCTCAATTCCCCATTGAATGAGTAAACACCGGCGTAGTTGCCCCCCGGGTTGAATACATTGAACTGGTTTTTGCGCAGTTGGAAGCCGGTCTTGATCGTGTGCGCGCCCGTCGTCCGCGTCAGCGAAAACGAACTCTGGTAGTTGTTGTCGATTTGCCGGCGATAGGTGTTTGAATCGATACCAAGGCTCCGCCATCCGCTGATGTTCACGATCGGCGTCGCCGCAAAAGAAGATCGCTCAATGCCCAGGGTGTCTCGAACGTTTATCCCCAGGCTTGGCGGATTAATCTGCGGATTGTTCCGCTGGAACCCGGCAAACGCCTCCGTGATAATCCGTGGAGACCAGATATGCGTCCACGACAAGGACACCTGGTGGCCGGTCGTCAGGCTATCGCCGACCCGCGGATCGAGCGGCCCGGGGATGATGGCACCGCTCGGGCTCTTCACCGAAAAGTTAGTATAGCGGCCGCTCAGCCGGGCCGAGGCTCCAATCGAGTGGTCGCCCCGCAGCGTGAACTGGTTGTCCACCGTGCCGTTCGAACCGGCGCTCAGATAGTTGTTCAACGTCCGGCCATTGGCCACGTCCGGAATGCCGGATTGGTTCGGCGTCGGCAACAGACCCAAAAGTTTCTGCCCGGCCGGGTCCAGACGATTCGCCGGGATTCGATTGCCCGGAAACGGAGCGTTCCCAACCGAGTCGAACACCACCACCGGATTCCCCGCGAAATCGCCCCGCCTCGCCCCCGCGTCCGGAATTGAGGACTGATTGTTGAACGGGCTGATTCGCCGCAGGCCCTCGTAGTTAAAAAAGAAGAACGACTTGTCCCGGCCGTTGTAAAGCTTCGGGATCACCACCGGGCCGCCGATCTTGCCGCCGAATTGGTTGTACCGATCGGTCTGCCGATTCTGACCTCGCAGATTCCGGAAAAAATTATTCGCATTCAGCTTCTCGTTCCGGAAGTATTCGTACAAGCTGCCGTGGAAGTCGTTGGTCCCGCTGTCGGAAACCACGCTGACGAAGCCTCCGGAGGTCCGTCCGTACTCGGCAGTATAGCCCGACGTCAGCACCCGAAATTCTCGGATCGCTTCGGTCGAAGGCATCCGCTGCACCCCGCCCGTCGACCCCGAAACCACGCTGACCCCGTCCACCGTGAACTCGGAATTCAACGTCCGGGAACCGTTGATCGAAAGCTGGCTCGCGTTGATCCCCGTCGCTGCACCGCCACTCGAAACGCCGCCCACCAGCGTCAACAAATTCAAAATACTCCGGTTCGGCATCGGCAGGTCCTTCACTTGGCTCGTGTTGATCACCGCCCCCATCGAAGACGACTCCGCCTCCAGTTGGCCCAGCCCTTCGCCCACCACATTGATCGTCTCGGTCACTTCGCCCAACGTCAGCGTCACGTCAATCCGAGCTCGCTGCTTCACCTGCAGCGGCACCCCCGTAACCTCGGCCCGCTTAAATCCTTTTGCCTCCACCCGCACGGAGTACGTGCCCGCCTGCAGCGCCGGGGCCGTATAGGCGCCGGACTCACTCGTCTTGGCTTGAAAAACTACCGAACCCCGAGCCGTGTTCGTCACCGTCACCATCGCCCCGGCCACGGTCGCCCCTGACGAATCGGTAACGGTGCCCGACAGAGCACCGGTCACATCTTGCGCGTAAAGCGCCGCCGCGCACACAAAGAGCAGACTAAAGCGAAGCATCAAAAAACCTCAATTAGGCCTATGATATCTCGCTATGAAGAATGCAATCACAATTCCCAGCAGCGGCCCGATCACCCCCGGCATCCAGGGCCGCGCAAAGATAATCCGTGCAACCGCCGACGTCCTTTCGCCCATCACCATATGGGCCAAGGCCCACCAAGTCACCAGCGCGCCCCCGACCAAACCGATGACCAGCCCGCCCAGCCATCGACCGTATCGCCGGTCCCAGCCCAGCCCCAGCAGGGCCGCTACCATCAGCGGAATCAGTACGAAGATCACGGCAACAGGCTGCTCAACGTGGTGTACACCCGGCCTTGGGCCTCCGCCACCGCCGGGTACGTCACATACCCTTGATAGGTGTTCACCCCTTCCGCAATCGCGGCGCTCTCTTTGGCCGCCCGCACGACGCCCTTGTTCGCCAGCGCCATCAGATACGGAAACGTCGCATTCGTCAGCGCAAACGTCGATGTGTGAGGCACTGCCGCCGGCATGTTCGAAACGCAGTAGTGCAATATCGAATCGACGTAATATATCGGGTCGGTATGGGTCGTCGCGTGAGACGTCTCAAAGCACCCGCCCTGGTCGATAGCGACGTCCACCATCACGGCCCCCGGCTTCATCAGCTTCATCATGTCGCGCCGAACCAGCTTCGGTGCCGAAGCCCCGGGGATCAGCACCGCCCCAATCACCAGGTCCGCCAGTCGGATCGCTTCGCGAATCGTATACAGGTTCGAAGCCAGCGTGATCACCTGGCCGTTGTAGATGTCATCCAGCTCTCGGAGCCGGTTCAGGTTCCGGTCGACAATCGTTACGTTTGCGCCTAGGCCCAGCGCCATCTTCGCCGCATTATGGCCCACAATGCCGCCACCCAAAATCAGCACGTTGGCCGCCGCCACCCCGGGCACGCCACC
>JBBRIO010000131.1:0-10498 GCA_038220855.1 Bryobacterales bacterium
GCCAAGGTACGACGCGCGTATGGACATACGCGAAGGCAGTTCGTGTTCGAAGGTGATGTTGTACTGCTGAATGCGAGGGGAGAAAAGCCCAAGCGGAATGATGTTAAAGGCTGGCAAATTGCCAATGGAGCGTAACGTTCCGCCACTCAGGGGAGTGACGCCGCGCGTCGCACCCGGCCAACCTTGCAGAGGCGAGTCTACCGTGTTGGTCCGGCTGACGGTTTGGTTGAACGGGTTGGTGGCGATAGCGTCGCGGATGCCTTGGGCCGCGGACGTGGGATAGAAGAAACCATAACCGCCGCGCAGCACGGCCCGGTTTGAAAGCCGGTAAGCCACGCCCAGGCGCGGAGCGAAATTGTTGGTGTCTGTACGGACCAGCCCGCGGCCGACGCCGGCTTCACTGGCCAGCTTGTAGCCGTAGCTCAGAATGCGGGGATCAGCGGCTTTCACGGTCTTCTCGGAAGGAACGATGAAATAGCCCAGGTTTCCGTTGCTGCCTTTGCCGTCCGGATCAAAGTTCACCATCAGGTCATTCTTTTCGATGAACGGCGTGAGCACTTCATACCGTACGCCCAGGTTGATCGTCAGCCGCGAGTTCACCTTCCAGTCGTCCTGCACGAAAAAGCCGGTCTCCCAGTTGTGGACGTCCATGGGCGGCCGCAACGCGATGACGGACTGGGCGGTGTTGGCGGGTAAGCCCAGCAGAAAGCGGGTAAAGGCGTCCACGGCGCCGCCGGTATAGTTGATGGCTCCGCGGACCTGGCCGCGGTTGTTGGCAAAGCCATCTTGCGCCGCGTTCCGGACGAAATCAGCGCCAGCGCGAATGCTGTGTTTGCCCTTGACCCAGGAGAGCGTATCCCCGAACGTAATCAGTTTCTGGTCCAAGGGCCGGTAAGTGTTACGACCGCCGTTGTTGAAGATGGCGAAGTTGCCAAATTGGATGCGCGGGTGGCCAAACGTATCGAGTGCCTGATTGCCGACGGTAGCCCCATAAGCAGCCACTTCCGTATCATTGAAACCGACCGAAGAAAGGAACTGCCGCAGCGTCTGGTTGCTGCGGCGAAACAGGTTTTGCTGGTTGAAGCCGCCGCGCGCTTCGTTAACCAGGTTAGGCGCGAGAATCTTCGTATAGGAAAGTGAAAGCGTGTAGTTACGCTGGGAGATTTGCGACTGACCCAGGCCGGTGTAGGGAGCTTGCACCAGCGCGCCGTCGTTGCCGCCGTCTTGAATATTGAAGACGCCATAGACCTTGTCGCGATCAGAAAAATCGTGGTCCACGCGGGCCGTTCCCAAGCTGCGTTCAGAGTGAGTGGGCAGGGTCTGGTAAAAGCGGGCCATGCGCCCGTTGGCGGCATTAATGGCGGAATCAACGCTGGCCTTGGGGAAATACTTGCTGATCAGCGTTTGCGTAGTGGGGTTCAGCAGGCGGGAAGGGATCGTGATGAAGCGTTGGCCCAGACCGCCCACGGTGTTGCTCCCTACTTCGGCGGCGGTAAGTTGAATGCTTGGGGGAACCACGGGTTTGGCGGAGTCGTTCACCTTGCTGAAATTGCCGGTCCACAGCGTGGGGTGGGGCAGGGTAGTGCTGGAAGCGGCGATCGGCGAAGCGCCCAGCCGTCGTTCGAAGGCGGTCATAAAATACGTCTTCTTCGTGATCTTGGCGGGGCCTCCGAAGGAACCCCCAAACTCATTGAGATTAAAGTACGGCTTCTTAAAATCGGGCCGTTCCGGAGAGGGATTGAACGAAGCGAGCTCCACCTTGTCGCGGAGAGACCAAGCCGAGAGGGCGGAGTTGCGATTGTTATAAAAGAGAGAACCGTGATAGTCCTTCTCCCCGCGTTTGGTCGTGACGCGCACGTTGGCGATGCCGGCGTATTCAGCGGAAAAACTATTCGAAAGCACGTTTAACTCGCCGATCACTTCTAAGGACGGCTGGCTGTTGGTGGGTTCCCCAAAGATGCCGCCATTCGAGCGTTGGCCATCAAGCGAGAAGCTGGCGCCATAACTTTGGGCACCGAGAAACTTGAAGCTGCCGCTGCCGTTGGCGGACTGCGTGATGTTGGGGTTGAGATAGAGAAACTGATAAATGTCGCGGCTATCGCGCGGGAGTTCGAGGAGCACCTTGTTGTTGAGAGAGGTCGACAGGGTGGGGTTGTCGGTTTGGATGAGGGCGACGCTCTCTTCGATCACAACGGTCTGGTTCGCCGAGCTGATCGTGAGCCGAATATCGGCGCGCGCCACGTCACCGCCGCGCAGGGTGATGCCCTTGATCTCCGTGGTAGCAAAGCCCGCCATGGTGACCACGACACGGTACTGTCCGGAGCGCAGCGCCGAAGCTTCGTAGGTCCCTTCGTTTGATGTGGTGACCCGGCGAGTCAGATTCGTCGCCAAGTCAACCACTTCCACGGCGGCGCCGGCAACGGTGGCGTTGCTGGGATCAACTACGGTGCCGCGAATGGTTCCAAGGTCGGTGCCTTGGCCGAATAGCGGGAGCATGACTAAAAAGAGCAGGGGAGTTCTCACGAAAAACCTCGACAGGTCGAGTATAGGCTATCCGGTCGTCGATCGTGTCTGTTAAATTTACGTCAAATTTTTCGGTCGAAACTGCGGATTGCCTTTTTCCCCCTTCAAGCTGAATTGCAACCCTTGAGTCCCGCAGAAAGCCCTCTACCTGACGTTGGAGGAATTAGAGGATTTCCGTCGCGCCACGGTCTCGGTGAACTAACCCAGGTGCGGCAAGAGCAACCGCGCTTGCGCCGGGCTGAACCATCCAGGACACGATCCCCAGAACTTGCGGAACGCCAGCATCTGCGGAATAACGCAGGCCCGGAATCTCCCCTTGGGACCGCAACTGGAAAAAGTGGACTACCTCTTCTACAAATCCCTTTGAACCCCATAACTGAGCACCATACGCTGCCGCCCGCACCGGTTCATAACCGCCACGTCTCCGGCCCCGGCGAGCAGTTCTGCCCACCGTCCCATCCCGCCCGCAACCCCAATCCCGCGCCGATTTATCCTGGCTCACCGCCAGACTCCGGGAAGCGAAACGTGGTTCGAACGGTCACACGCTCGAGCACCTCATCGAAATCGATAGATTGAAACGGTTTCGCTGGATAGTCCACCATCCCCTGTGCGAGCAACCACTCGTGCTAGCCAAACATGGCGTTGGCGGTAACAGCGACGAATGGGATTCGCGGGCTCATCACTACCCGAAGAGGCCACGCGGAGCACTTCGCCACCCGCAAAATGACCCCAAACCAAGTATTTCCGCGGTATCTTGCCGGATAAAATACGATAAAACGAACCCAACAGGCTATCCACGGCACGACACGAAGTACTCTTCGGGGAACGGTGGTCGCCGGGGTCTGGGAAGCACACCCAAAGCGTCTAAGGTTTTGGTGACCGCCCGGGCGAGGCATCACTACTCGTGCGCGGGCCTTGCGGAACGTGCAAATGCCGAAGCGTGTCCGTTGTGCCGTTATTCCCTCTAAGGCTTTAAGTTGCTCGTCCTATAGAGGATCCGTCATTTCGAATAGCGAGCACCGCGGGGAAGCCTCAAACTGCCGGTTCAAGTTGGAGTTGACCGGAGGTGCTTACCTTTCGGCGAAGTCTTTTCCTCAGGCGGCGCTGAGAAGTTGGATGTCGTTGGCGGTGGCACCCGAGACAAAGCGCCATGCGATGGACTGGTCAAAGGTAACGAGTCTGCCGTGGCGCTCTACCGCCAAAGCTAGAAGATAGACATCCGTGATTTGACTTGGCCCCGGTAGCTTTTCGAGGTCGAAGCGCGCGGCGTCGAGCAAGGAGATCCGGTCATCCCAAAACTCATGACGCCCCATTTGACGCAGTTCCAAGAGCCTGCCTGCCACCGCTTTGGGGGTTCGAAGTCCTCCGAGGTGTTTGGCTTGGCAGACCACTCGCACGAAGCCGTTTTCCGTCAGGGGGCAAGTGGCCCAGCCTTCTTGGGCTTGCGTTGCAAACCAGTGATGGGCGGAATCGTGATGCGGGTGGGAGGGGTCGAACAGCGCAATGAGGAAATTGACGTCGAGTAGGCTCACCATTAGGGCAGATCTCGAAGCCGGTTGATCTCTTCGAGAGTCATGGACACCTTGCCGGGCAATGGCTCTAAGAGTCTGATGCCGTTGCGGACTGGTGCCGCCACCTCACGAGTCAACGAAAGCCGGGCCAAACTGGAAAGCACCCTGCCTAAGCTCTCCTTACGTTCCGCCGCTAGTTGCTTAACCAATCCCAAAATGTCCCCGTCTAGGTCGATCGTGGTCCGCATAGAACCAACCTAGCACATCAAACATCAAACATCATTCCTCGCGGAGTCGCGTTCGCCCGTGCGACCCTCGCTCGACTCGTCGAAGCGCGTCAGACCAGCCACGATTTCCCCCCAGACCTGCAAGAACCTCTTATCTCGCCCGGCCCTTCGCCTCTCGTTCCACCGCCGAACCATACCGACGGTTCCTACCGCCGATTTCCCGAGATAATACATAGACATCTATGCCTGTCACAAGGTGTTTGACTTTATTTTCCCTTTATTTGCAACATTTCCCTCCCTCCTCATCCGAAAAACCGCCCCCCCATGGTGTATAGTCAAAGCAAGAAAAGCCCGCTGCGCCCAATCCGGCCCAGCGGGCTTTTTTATTCCCCAAACAAAAGGAAAAAGCCACCATGTCTAAGCCCGTCGACGCGACACCGTGTAGCGATCAAAACGCCGCCATCAACCGCGAAAATGCCCGGAAATCCACCGGCCCGCGCACCGAAGCCGGCAAAGCCGCCTCCAGCAAAAACCGGCTCACCCACGGGCTCTGCTCCACCGCATTGCTCCTGGAAGGCGAACTCCAGGAGGATTTCGATGCCCTCCACACTGAAATCGGACAGAGCTTTGCTCCCGCCACCGGCGAAGAGAACCTGCTCGCCTCCCAGCTAACCGAGGCCCTCTGGCGGCTCAATCGCGCCCGTCGAGTCGAAGCCAAAGCCTTCGACATCATGATCGCGGACACCGCCGTCCAGTACTCCGAACCAGGAACCGGCGAATCCGCACCGACCCCCGAATTCCATATGGCCTGCTCGTTCTGGGCCGAATCCAACGTCAAGGCGCTGAACTGTCTCCAACGATACACGACCGCCGCCGAACGGAATTATCGGCAATCTCTGAAAGCGCTCCAGCAGGCCCAACAACTGCGCCGAAGCCAGCCGGCCCCGGCACCGGTCGAAGAAAAAGCTATGGCAGCCTCCGCCGGATCCGCCCTCCCGGAAATTGGCTTCGAATCGAAATTCGTTCCCACCGCCACCGTCAGCGCTCCGGCTCACAACAACCGCTGCTGAATCGGCTTCGTTTCGCAAAACTCCGCCGCCTTCGAACCGTATCCTGATCTTTGAAAATCGAAACTCTACCCGGTGTACTCGAATTGTGTCTACCGACAGACTTGCAATCCTCGCTCAAACATATTTAACTATAGTTAAGCCAAGAAAGCGAATCTATGTTTACTCCATCCACGCGATCGCTCGAAGAGATCCACGGCTCGGTCCCTACCGCCGTCGGTTCCCCCTGGAAGAGACTCCTCGCGTTCGGTGGACCTGCCTACCTAATTAGCGTCGGCTACATGGACCCCGGCAATTGGGCCACCGACATCGAAGGCGGAGCCCGCTTCGGCTACCAACTCCTCTGGGTCCTCGTCCTGTCGAACCTCATGGCGATCCTGCTCCAGACCCTCTCGGCGCGTCTCGGTATCGTCACCCGCCGAGACCTCGCCCAAGCCTGCCGCGATGCCTATCCCCGCCCCGTCGCCGGTGCCCTCTGGCTCCTCTGCGAAATCGCCATCGCCGCCTGCGACCTGGCCGAGATCCTCGGTGCCGCTATCGCCCTCCAACTCCTCTTTCACCTCCCTCTCCTTTGGGGGGTCCTACTGACGGCCGTCGATACGTTCTTTATCCTTTACTTACTTGAACTTGGCGTCAAACGCTTCGAGTCCGTCATCCGTTGGATCATCGGTGCCGTAGGAGTTTGCTTCTTAGTTGAACTATGGCTAGCTAAACCACTGTTTGGAGAGATGTTAAGTGGCCTTGTCCCTACGTTGACCGCCGAAAGCCTCTACGTCGCCGTCGGCATCCTCGGGGCCACGGTAATGCCCCATAATCTCTACCTCCACTCGGCCCTCGTCCAGACTCGCGAAATCGACGATACCTCGGCCGGAAAGCGCCAAGCCTGTCGCTATAACTTCTTTGATTCCATCATCGCCCTCAACGCGGCCCTCTTTATCAACGTCGCCATTCTTGTCCTTGCCGCCACCGTCTTCTTCAAGCGCCACATCATCGTCACCGAAATCCAACAAGCCCACCTCCTCCTCGCTCCGCTCCTCGGAACCTCCGCCGCCAGCATCCTCTTCGGGGTCGCCCTCCTCCTCGCCGGTCAGTCGTCCACTCTAACTGGAACCCTTGCTGGTCAAGTAGTTATGGAGGGTTTCCTCAATGTTCGCATGCAGCCTTGGATCCGCCGAGCCCTCACCCGCGGCCTCGCGCTCATCCCTGCCGTACTCACCATCGTCCTCGCCGGAGAAGCCCAAGTCTACCAACTTCTCATCTTCAGCCAAGTCGTCCTCTCCCTCCAATTGCCGTTCGCCGTCGTCCCCCTGGTCCGCTTCACCGGCGACCGCCAGCGCATGGGCGAGTTCGTCAGCCCCCTCTGGCTAAGGGCGCTCGCCCTCATTGTTTCTGCTCTCATCATCGGCTTGAACTGTTGGCTCGTAAGCCGATACATAAATAACTACTTAATCCTCCCCGTTCTTGTGCTCGCCGCGCTGCTCGGTTACCTGCTTGTCGAGCCCTGGCTCGGCACCCGGACTCCCGTCGTCCGGCCCGCCATGCCCCTCGGACCCCTGCCCGCCCTCGACCTGCCCCGCTACGAGCGTATCCTCGTCCCCCTCGATCACTCGGTTAAGGATTCGATCGCGCTCCGTCACGCCGCCGCCTTCGCCCGCCAGCACGGGGCCCGCCTCCTTCTCGTCCACGTCGAAGACGGTGCCACCAGCCGCGTCTATGGCTCCCTCTCCTCCACTGCCGAAGTCGAGGCCGGACGCAGCTATCTGACTAGCGTGGTTAAAGCCCTTGAGAATGAATCGATTGAATGCCAGTTATTGATCTATCACTCCAATCGTGCCGCCGACGAAATCATCCGCGCCGCCCGGCAATTCGAGGTCGATCTCATCGTCATGGCCTCCCACGGCCACGGCAAGCTCGGCGATCTCATCTACGGCGAAACCATCGAACGGGTTCGCCACGCCGTCCCCGTCCCTCTGCTCGTAGTCCAATAAACCCACCGCCTGTGTCCAGGAAACCCAATAAACTTGGGGCGTTCGCCTTAACCGCTTGAAAACAAAACGAAGACCGAGTGGCACCCCGCATGCATCCCTCTGGGTAGTGATTCGGCTCCTCTTCACTTTCGCGCTCTTGGCCTTCGCCCTTCCCGGTGCGACGCTCCAGAAGCTATCGTTTGAGGAAATGGTCTCCAAGGCCACAGCCATCGTCCGCGCAAAAATCGGCCCGGCCACCGGTCGCCAGCACGGTGCCTTGGTCTACTCGCATCACCGCATCTCTATCCTGGAAACCTGGAAAGGCAATCTCGGGGTCTCTACCGACGTAGTTGTCCCCGGCGGCCAGGTCGGTCGCCTCCAGCAAACGGTTGCCGGAGCCCCCGTGCTCCCGGCAGGCGACGAACTCGTCCTCTTCCTGTGGACCTCCCCGTCCGGTCTCACCCATGTCATCGGTCTCTCCCAAGGCGTCTTCCAGTTAGAACGCAACGCCGCCGGTGTCGTCATGCTCAACCGAGGGCCCCTCGCCGCCAGCCTCGTCACTTCTTCGGGTCGCCCCACGTCCGATGACGGCATGAGGATGGGCCTATCGGAATTCAACGTCCGCGTCTCCAGCGCCTTGGGGAAAAGCCGGTGACCCTCCGCCGGACTCTCGCCGCCCTGCTCCTCGGCTCAAGTCTCGCCTCCGGCTATTACCACTTCGTACGCTTCGCCGGCCGCAACGCTCCGTTTAATGCGATCGTTGAGAAGTTTGACGTTAACGCGCTGACCGATAAGACGGTTACCTTCCAGATCGCTGACAACGGACCCGCCAATTTAGCGTCCGGCGACTCTCTGACCGCCTTCGTCAGCCAACTCCGTTCCGCCGCACGAGTCTGGAGCGAGGTGGAAACTTCGGAACTCCGCATCCGCTTCGGCGGGTTCTTCAATCCCGCCCAGCCCACGCCCGTCACCCCCGGCATCGACGTCGTCTTTGAAGATCTCCCCCCCGGTGTCAATGGCTACGGCAGCGTAACCGTCCGCGGCGACTTCTTCCCCGGATCGTCCTTCGTTCCCATCCAACGCTCCCAAGTCGTGCTGAACCGCGATCTCGCCTCCCGCCCCAGCTGGAGCGAACAGTTCTTCCTCACCGCCGTCCACGAATTCGGGCACGCCCTCGGCCTCCAACACTCGTTCGCCTCGGGCGCGATGGCCACCGAGATCACCCGCGGCACCACCAAGATTCGGCCGATCACCCCGGATGATGCCGCCGGTATATCCGTCCTCTACCCCACCCCGACTTTCCGCCAGTTGCTCGGCACCATCACCGGACGGGTCACTACCGGTAACGACGGTGTCGCTATGGCCTCCGTTGTCGCCATCGCACCCCGCGGGGCTGCCGTCAGCGCGCTCACGAATCCAGACGGGACCTTTAAAATCGAAGGCCTGCCCCCGGGTGAATACTACATCTACGCTCACCCCCTCCCAGCCGCGCTGCAGGGCGAGCCCACCCCGGGCAACATCAACCCCCCGCTCGACGACCGTGGCCGCCCTTTCGATTTCGGCGTCAACTTCGACACCCTCTTCTTCCCGGCCTCCCGCTCCCCCTTCGTAACCCGCACCGTGGTGGCCGGTGCCTCCAGCGATGGCGTCAACTTCGCTGTCGCCCGCCGCTCCACCCCGGGCATCCATAGCGTGCAAACCTTCAGTTTCCCCGCCCAGACCGCCGTCAAACCAGCCCAACTCTACTTCTCTGGCGGGCCCCGCAACTTCATGGCCGCCGCCGGAGTCGGTTTGGTGCAAAACAGCCAACCCGCCGCCGGCCTCCAAATCTCCGCCTTGGGCGGCTTCGCGACGGTCCCAAATGGTGCCATCCGGCCCTACCCTTCCGCCCCCGCGTCCTATATAGAGGTCACCTTCCAGTTCGGCCAGTTCCCCCAGGAAGGCCCCGGCCATCTCATCTTCTCCCGCGGCAATGATCTCTACGTCCTGCCGAACGCCCTTCGTCTCGCCGATCGCTCCGCGCCCACCATCGAGTCCGTAACCGTCCGGCCCGACGGCGCGTCCGTCCTCGTCTCGGGCCAAAACCTGGCCGCCGATACCCGCATCTCCTTCGACGGAGCCGTCGGAACCACCCGTGGACTCGACGAACAAGGTCGCCTCATCGCCACCCTGCCGCCTGCCGCCAACGCCTACCGGAGCTCCGTCGTCGCCTTCAACTCCGACGGCCAAAGCTCTCTCTTCGTCCAGGCACCGTTCGCCTTCATCTACGAAAACTTCTTCGACGCCAACCGCTCGGCCGTCCTCACTTTCTCCCCGGCCATCCTCCCGGCCGGAACTGAGTCCCTCGTCGACATCACCACCACCGAGCCCGCCGGCTTCGTCGACGGTGCCGTCCTCGCCGGCTTCAATACCAGCGACATCCAAGTCCGCCGCTCCTGGGTCGCCGCCGGCAACCGCATCATGGCAAACGTCTGGGTCAGCCCCGCCGCCGCCGGCTCCTCAGCCACCGTCACCGTCTCGAACGGACTCCGCCTACTCACTCAATCCGGCGTGCTCCAGATCGGCGCTACCCCCGCCAGGCCACTCCAGGCCAACCTTCCTTTCGGCGTCAACGGCCTCGTCCCCGGCACCCCGGCGCAACTCCAACTCAACTCCGCCAACTTCGGCGGGGCGATCACCGTTACCCTGAACGGTCAGGCCGCCGCCGTCACCAGCGTCGAGAACAGCGTCGTTACCTTCAATGTCCCCAACAACCTCCCAGTCGGCCCCATCGCCGTCCGGGTCAATGTCGCAGGCGAAGTCGGTCTTCCCATCGGCATGCAGGTCCTGCCTCCCCCGGCTCTGATCACTTCGGTCGTCGCCGGCTTCAACCAAGTCATCTCTGAAGTCCGTCCGGCCCGCCCCGGTGAAATCCTTACCGTCCTCGTCTCTGGCTTACCGGAGAATCTGACGAATGCCGCTGCCACCCCCAAGATCACGATTACCGTCAATGGTGTCGAACACCGGATCATCTCCATCAATCCGCTCGGCGGAGCCCTACAGTTCCAATTCATCCTCCAAGGCACCCTCCCCTCCGGCTCCCTTCCCGTCGCCGTATCCGTTGACGGTATCTCCACCACGCTCTTCAATCTCCCCGTCCGTACCCAAAATTAGCTCAAACGGTGAAACGGTCTCGCCCCCGCTAGCACTTCCTGTCATGCAAC
>JBBRIO010000132.1:0-10494 GCA_038220855.1 Bryobacterales bacterium
CCCTTAGCTCATCGCTGGTCGAATGCACCAATTTCGTGAGCCAAGGCGGAGGTCCCAGCCTGATCAAAACCGTAACCTCGCCGCCGCTTTCTTTACCCGGGTCAGGGCAACGTTACTCAGCTTCCGGCGCTCGTCCGTATCGTCACCCTCGAGTGATGATTTCTGGTCGATGACGAGGACTGCGGCCATAGAGTTGAGGGATATGGCAGGCCCAGTTGGTTCTCCCGCGGCTGGGGCAGGGATTGTTTGGATGGTTCCCGCCTTCGCCATCCTCGCCCGATCTCAGGATTTAAGTCGGCGTCGGCTTGAAAACGGAAACTCAAGCCTGCTTCAATGCCCTTAGATTTTTCACGCGCTCGAAGCGCTCCATCATGTCCGGCGTGAGAGGCTGCTGAACCTTGAATTCCTCGTACCGGCTATCTTGGCCTTCCAAGTAAGCTTCGATTTCTTGCGGGTGTTCCAGAACGAAGGTGATCGCTCCATAGACCTTCGCGAGCGAGCCGATGGACGGGTAGGCCTCAAAGATGGCATCAGCCGACCGGCCGTCGCGGAAATCATAGACCACTACATCAAGCCCGATGCGGGTACCGACGATGTAGTAGCCGCCGTTGCGGACATCAACGTATTCGTTCGTGGGCATCATGCGATTTGCTCGGTCACCCATAGTGTACTCCTCTGGGAGCGGCCAGAGAAGCGACCATCGCGGTGTTGGCTTTGCCGCAAGACATGGCGTGCAACGGGTAGTCCAGGCGAGCCGGGCGCGGATCGGCGGCACGACCGTCGAATCGCCTAATGCCTCCACGTCCCGCCCGCCCAACGCCGGCAGAATCAGGTGCTCGACGAGATCCGCGGAGAGCCGCCCCCCGCCTCCGTGCGCCATCACTATATGCGTGTAATTTTGCAGGGCAAGCGGGCAACTCCAACCGGTAAACGCTATTCCCTGCTTCATAGTTGCACCTGCACTAAGTGCCCTTTGAATGGGTGGTAGGCCGCGCAGGCTCCTTCACTCGAAACCATGGGTGCCCCCAAGGGATGCTCCGGGTTGCACCGCTTCCCGAAGGCCGGACAATCCGTGGGTTTTTTCAGCGCCATGAGGACCTGAGCGCTTGCCGCGGATCGCATCCCTCATCACGGCATGGTGTTCCGGCGAGCCCATCAGGAACGTCTGACCATCAAATGTCGTCTGCTTCGTTTTGGCCTTTTTACCCGCGGAACGGGCATAGGCGCCGTAGAGGGCGCCTATCGTCATGCGTTTTTCTTCGCCGGAAAACTCGAGTCCTTAGTAGAAACCCTCAACGGAGGCATACTCCCGTCCGCGGAAGAGGAACGAAGTGTGGGCGAGGGTGGACATTTGACGTCCAACCTGTTCGTCCGAGCAAGCGGCGCAGTTGAGGGGTTTTACTTCGTCACTCATAGGGCGATTATTGAATTAAGCGTCCATCCGGGTTGGGATTTCCATTCGAATCGGTGCAACGGTAATTGCTATAAGTCGAATAGCGCCCGTTGCCGCAGTCCGGCGGGGGAGCGGTGTAGGTACTTGGTCCGGAACCGTAGTTTCTGGGTTGATCGTAGTCGGGCGATCGGAGGTTGGCGGCCGCTCGCTTGGCGAGGGCGCTGCCGCCGGCGGTGGCGCGGTCGTAGTATTGCAGAGCGGTCGCGCGATTAGGGGCGACACCCAGTCCGAACTCGTACATGTAGGCCATGGCCCGGTTGCCTTCCGGGAAGTTGTTATTTGCGGATTGGCGGTACAGACGCACCGCTTCGGTCAGGTTGACGGGCATTCCCACCCCGAAGTGATACATCCATCCCAACAGCACCTGCCCATTTCCACTGCCGGCTTGCGCGGCCCTTCTGGCATAGGGGATGGCGGCGACCGGCATCTTCAGATCCATGAGTACGCTCGCCCGGCGAGCGTCTCGCTGGCCAGGCATTCGTTGGTCGTCGGCGAGCTGGCCCTCGGCAGTGGAGTTTCCGGCGCGGGCGGCCTGCTGGCGTAGCGCGGTGGCCCGCGCTGGATCGAAGGGAACGCCTTGGCCCACGTCGTATAGGTTGGCCAGAGCGCCCAGCGCGTGAGGCATCCCGGACTGGGCGCTCCGTTCCAACCATTGCGCAGATTCCGACACGTTCTGGCTGGTGCCTTGGCCGAGCAGGTACATCATCCCGACCCTGTACTGGGCGCGGGCGTCGCCGGACCTGGCGGCCGGTAGCGTCTCGCCCAATGATGGGTTTGCGGCGAGCGAGAGCCCTGGCAAGGCGAGGGCGAAAGTCAGTGACAAAATAATTCGTTTCATGAGTGATTCTCCGGTTTTGGGTTGGGGATTACTTTCGGGTTCCGGGGTGGTAGTATCCGGGAGGGACGGTACGGTAGCCGTTGCCGTTGACGCCGGCGGGACGAGGGCGGACGACGGGCCCGCGGATGGGGGCGGTGCTATAAATCGGCCGACGGACGGTGATGGGATGGCTTTGCCAAGCGCCGTTGCCGTTTGAGTTATTGATGTGATCGCGGCTATCGACGACCGGATCCTCCGAGATTGTATTCGGGTTGGTGTTGAACTGGGTTTGGTTGGTGCCGAGGCCATAGATGGTGCCGCCGACGATTCCGCCGGGAAGGCCGCGGGTGGAGCCTTCCGGGGGCAGGGGCTGCCCGGTGACGCTGCCGGTGAGCCGGTTGGGTATACGGACGGAGGCGGCCAGCTTGCCATAGTAGTTGGCCGAGTTTAAGAACTGGTCGCAGTTGTGCGGGTTGGGTTGTTTGAGGCGTTGTTGGGACGCCTGACAATTCCGATAGGACTGCATGGCGGCGGATTGCTGCCGCAGGTAGCCGGAACGCTGGGCATTTGCCCGTCGTTCGTCGTCGTACTGCTGGCGTTGGTCCGCCGGCACACCGACGGGTTGGGCGGAGGCCAAGCTCGTGCCGGCAAGGATCAGAAGGTAGAGTGATTTGTTCATGGGTAGATCTCTTTCACAGATAGGAGCGTGACGGGAAGAGAGATCTGCGCAAGAAAGGTTAGTGATCCGCCGCTGGCGGCGCTAGTCAGCGTACGGCGACGGGTTGGGGGGGTGTTCCCGCTCGGATTCCTTCCTCTGTTTGCGCGAGAAATATCGTTTGCCAACATAACTTATTGGCCCTGGTAGCGTATACTCCACGGAAACAGAGATCGATGCGAACCCCGGACGAAGTGAAAGCTTTTGAACAGTTGTATCGATCCTACTCGGACGATGTCTTCCGGTTTTTACTGTATTTGTCCGGTAACTGGCCCCTGGCTCAGGATCTTGCTTCCGAGAGCTTCGTGCGAGCATGGACGGCGACAGTGCCAATTAAAATTTCGACCGCAAAGGCCTACCTGTTCACGATTGCCCGGAATCTCTATTTGAGCCATCTCCGCCAGCGACGAACCGAGATCGACTTGCCGGCCGGACTTGCCGCTACCGGCAACCAAGCGACTTCTTATGAGAGATATTCAGAACTGGCTGAAACACTCGAGGATCTCAAGGGGATTGCTGAGGGCGATCGAGCCGCATTTGTGATGGCGGTGATCGAGGAAACGAGTTACGACGAGGTTAGCCGGAGCCTCGGCATTAGCGTGGGCGCCGTGAAGGGCCGTGTCTTTCGCGCCCGAATGCGCCTAACCGAATTAAGAGAGCAGCGAACGTTAAGGAGTACGCTATGAATGTGACCAGGAATGTGATCAAAGACCTATTCCCTTTGTATCAAGAGGGCGAGGCCAGCGAGGACACCAAGTTATTGGTTGAGCAGTTTCTAGAAAGCGACCCCGAGTTTCGGGGACAACTGAGCGCTAGCTCAACCGCCGAATGGCGCCGGACCAATGTGCGGCTGGAAATCGATCAAGCCTTGGGGACGTTGGAAAAGACAAAGAGGGCTTTGGCGCGGCAAAAATGGCTGCAGATTTTTGCAATCCTCTTCACGTTGGCTCCGCTCAGCTTTTCGTTTCAGAAGGGCGAAATTCAATACCTGGTTTTCAGGGACGCACCGCTGTCGCTGATTCCGTTGTGGGGGGTGGCAGTCGTGCTGTGGGTATCCTATGTAAGGTCGCGCCGACCGGGTCAAGGGCTTTAATCTACGCCTGACGGGGTGTGTTGCGGGGCGGTCCCTTCGAACTGCGAGATGGAATCTCGTGGACTCGTCGATCCAGTTCGGCTCGGTGGGCCGCGCTAAAAAGCTCCCGTCCTACCCGACTGTCTAATGGCGTCGGGTAGAACGGGGAGGCGGGTATTACGGGGCTACCAGGCGATGTCCTCCGTCCGGTCGATGGGTTGGCGATCGTCTGCTCCTTCCGGGCGGACGGCTAGGGCTTCGCCGAAGCGATCCGCGGTTTTTAAGACAGCCCCGAAGCGGACCCCGGTCCGCTGTTCGATCTCGCCCAGAGCGACTTCAAAGACCTTGAAGGCGTCCAGGTCCAGGGTCTCCAGCGCGTTGAGGTTCTGCGTCAACAGGAAACCCTTGCACTTGAGCTGGCCGGATTCGACGAAGGCGATGATTTTCCAGAATTCGCGAGGAATCTGGATCTGACGGAAGACGCGGTCGTCGCTCCGAAAGACGGGGCCGCCGAACACGCTCACTTTAAGGTCTTCAACGTCGACGTCGGCGAAGATCGCATCCTCCAGGCGGCCCCAGACACCACCCTTCGAGCCCTGATTGAAATCGTCCATCTGGGGGGTAATGTTCGTGAAAAAAAACGAATCGACGTTGGCCTTTTTCGCTTCCGCGAGTGGTCCCCAAAGGAGGTCGGCGCGGCGGGCGATGTGGCCGCGGTCGAGACGGTTGCCGCGGTAGACATCGTCACCAACCTGCACAGCGGCAGGCAGGTTCGGATCGAGCACGAACGGAATGCCCCGGCGGCTCAAGCTTTTCAAACTACCCCCATCGATGTTCCACGCCACCCAACGGCAAAAGCGCCGGGCCTTGCTCATGGCTAAGGAAAAGTGAGTGTAGGCAATCGTAGGCGACCCGCTGTTTAGAAACGTGTCTTGCAGCGTTTCCTTCGTGAGTTCCGGAAGGGGGACGCGTTGCGAGAGGAAACTCGGGTTGTATCCGCCTTGGCTATCGGGTTGGCCCGGTCCAATGACGGGTGGGGTGGGGACGGCCGAGAGCGAGATCTCCAGCTTTTCGAACACCGACTTGGGGTAACACGCTAAGGCATGCTCGTCCGGATTGCCGGGGCCCTCGCCGGCGAAGTGGAGGCCGGCCATGATCTTGGTGGCCTTCCCGTTGCTTCCTTTGATCAACCAGACGGAACCGGAATCGCCGCCCTTGCTGACTTGACCGTCAGAGGCACGGTGGTTGGGATCGACGCCGATTTCAAAACAGCCGATCTCCTGTTCGCCGGTGGTCCCGCCGTAGTTGATTTTGGCGATGGTCAGGACGCGGCGGACGATGCCGTGGGTGACACCCGTGGTCCTCCCGCTCTTGATGACCTTGTCGCCGAGTTCGGCTTCGGCGAGTTGCTCGGGTTTCACGCCGAGGTCGAGGATTTCGGGTTTGATCTGCCGGTCTTCAATGGAGGCGACGGCGCAGTCGCCGGCGTGCCCGAGGTGGGAGCGGATGAGTTTGCCCATGCGGTTCAACTGGACCCGGTTGTCGTCGGCGGGGCCGGGCTGGACGATGTCGTCGCCGAGCGCGCCGGTGGGGCCGTTGAGGACGTGCCAGTTGCTGAGCACATAGGGGGCACCGGTGTGTTGGTCGAAGACGACGCAGCCGATGGTGCCGGCTGACACTTTGGCATTCGCGACGCTGACGCCGGGAACGATGGGATTGAGACGTTTTTTGCGACTGCTGGCGGCGGCTTCGGCGACGACGTTGAAGCTTGCTTCATAGGTTCGCTCAAGAACATCGGTGGGGACGATCATGCCATCGATTTCGAAGGAAGCGGGGATGAGATGGGTGCCGACGGACTCGAGCATTTCGGGCTGGGACTTCTGGTTGACGGTGAATTGCACGCTGATCTCGTTGGTCATTTTCCCGTCTTTGATTTTGTATCCGATGCCAACGGACGAGATGTTCGGGTCGCGGAGATAGTCGACGCCGCGGGAGCGAACGAAGTTTTTCAGGCTTTCCATTTTCGGGCTTTCCGAGGAGACTGTTCGGTCTGCCGCAGATTTCTTGGAGGGAGTCTTTTTCTTGGCCATGTAAGGGTCCTCTGAGTCGGATAGTGTACTGAGGGGGCGAAGCGTGACACGCTAATTTGAATTTTTTCGAGCGGGCGGTTTAGTTTTGCAGTTGGAGCGGTTTGCTTCGTTCTTCCGCCATTTCCTTGGCGCGGCGGAGATCCATTTTACCGGTACCGAGGACGGGCAGGGCCTCGACGCGGAGTAAGGCGTCTCGCTTGGGTAGCCAGAGCTTAGGCAGGTCGCTGGCGGCCAGGGCGGTGACGAGTTCGGCGGGTTCCAGGGCCGAGCCTTCGTAGAGGGCGATCAGTTTTTCGCCTCGTTCTTGATCCGCGATGGCGACGACGCAGACCTTCGCGCCTTCGCTGAGGCAGGCTTCGATCGCCTCTTCGACCCGGCCGTGCGGCACCATTTCGCCGGCGATCTTGCTGAACCGGGAGAGGCGGCCGGTCAAGTAGATGAACCCTTCCTCGTCGACCCTGGCTACGTCACCAGTGATGTACCAGCCGTTGCGGATGACTTCCTTCGTTTTGGCGGCGTTTGCCCAGTAGCCCAACATTTGATTGGCTCCTTTGACGAGAAGCAGGCCTTCCTGGCCGACCGGCAGGGGAGTGCCGGTCTCCGGGTCGACGACCCGCACGGCTACGCCAGGCAGGGGACGGCCGACGGAGTTGGGCATCCAACCTTTTTGGTGGCGACCTTCGAAGGGAACATCTTCTACGCTGACGGCTATGACGGGGGCCATTTCCGTGGCTCCGTAGCCTTCCCGGGGGGTGACTCCGAACTTGGCGGCGAAGGCGGCTACGACCGTTTCGCGAAGTTTCTCCGCGCCGGCGAGGACGACGCGCAAGCTGCGGAACTGCTCCGGCGTGACGACCTTCGTATAGTTGGCGAGAAAGGTGGGCGTGGCCAGGAGGACGGTGGCGCTCCACTTCTCGACGAGGGTGCCGACGCCTTTCGCGTCGAGCGGGTTCATCTGGTAGACACCACCGATGCCGTTGACCATGGGGAACCACAACGTGAAGGTAAACCCGAACGAATGAAAGAAGGGCAGGACGCCGGCGATACGGTCCGGCGGGCCGAGGGGAATCATGATGCCGGAGGCGGCGATGTTACTCATGACGTTTTGGTGCGATAGTTTGATGCCTTTCGGCATGCCGCTGGAGCCGCTGCTGAAGATGACGGTGGCGAGGTCAGCGCAGTGGCCGCGGGGGACGATGCGGCAGAGCACAGGAGCGGGTAGAAAACTGACACATAGGGCGGCCAGCTTCTCCAGTTTGGAGATGCCGCCGAGGAGATCTTCGACGAACACCATGCCGGGCCGCTCGGCCATTTTGGCTTTGGCCAGGAAGAGGCGGGAAGTTAGGATGGAGCGGATGCCGCATTGGTCGATGGCGGATTCGACGGCGGCGGGGCCGCTGGTGAAGTTGAGGTTGACGGCTTTCTTGCCGGCTATAAGGCTGGCGATGTTGACGAGGGCACCTGCGACGCTGGCGGGGAGAACGACGCCAAGCATGTCGCCATCGAGTTTCCGGAGGCGGCGAGCCAGGAGGAGGGAGGCGATGAGCGCTTGGCGGTAGGTGAGCGATTTGCCGCTGGCATCGGCGAGGGCCAACCGCTTCGGGGCGCGCTTGGCGGCCTGGATGAAGGCGGCGTGGAGGAGCGGGGTTTCAGTGGGTTCGCAGCTGAGTTCGACGACGGCTTGGCGGGCTTCGACGGCCGTGATGTTGGAGGGCAGGGGGGCACCGACGGAGATCTGGACCGGGTAGCGCCGGAGTTGGGGCCATTTGGCGAAGAGGCGTCCGCCGGCGAAGCTGAAGACGCTGCCCCAGAGGCCGCCGAGATGGATGGGAATTACGGGGACGTCGAGGCCGGCGGCGATCCGTTCCATGCCGCGCTGGAAGGCCTGGATGTTGCCCATGCGGGTGAGGTCGCCTTCGGGGAAGATGCAGACGAGTTCGCCGGCGGCGAGGGCGGCGCGGGAGCGGGCGATCATTTCAACGACATCGCGCGGACGGCCTTGCTTGACGGGAATGGCGTGGAAGAGGCGTGGGATGGGTTCGAACCGCTGGTAGTGTTTTTCGATAACAAGGAAGCGAATGAAGCGCTGGGTGGTGGCGGCGAGGAGGAGGCCATCGAGGAAGGTGACATGGTTAGCGACGAGGAGGGCGCCACCTGAGGACGGGATGTTTTGGGCTCCGGTGAAACGGATGCGGTAAGCCACGCGGAGGAGACCGAGGACGACGAAACGGAAGGATTCCCGGCCGCAGGCGAGCACGGCGCAGAGGGTGCAGAGAGCGGCGAAGGCGGCGGCGATATAGAGCAGGACGGAGAGTTCAACGCACATTTTTTGCGCTCCCCAGAGGAGGGCGGGGGCGGCGAGGGTGCCGATGGTGTTGACGAAGCTGCTGGCTCCGACAATGCGGCCGCGTTCTTCGGGCTTGGTGCGGAACTGGAGGTACGCATCTAACGGGACGATCCAGAGGCCGGCGCTGAGGCCGGTGGAGACGAGGGCGACCATGGCGACGGAGAATGTATCGGCGGAGGCCAGGGTGAAGAGGCCGAGGACGATGCCGACGCCGCCGAGGGGCAGCAGGCCGAGTTCAATGCCACGGGCGGAGAGCCGGCCGGCCAGGGCGCTGCCGAGGCCGATGCCGATGGCGAGGGCGGCGAGGAGGAGGCCGGTGGCGGAATCTTCGATGCGGAGGGTTTCTTTGGCGAGCAGGAGGACGAGCATTTGCATGAGACCGCCGAGGAACCAGAAGCTGGCGATGCCGGCGACGGCGCGGGAGAGGGGCCGATCCTGGGCGAGGTGGCGCAAGCCGTCGAGAAGGCGGGCTTGGCCGCGGGGCGCGGCGGCGACTCCGGGGGGGAGGCGGAGGGTGACGAGGAAGCCGATCGCGGCGAGGGTAGTGAGCAGGAGGCCGGCCTGCCAGTAGCCGGCACCTAAATGGGCGAAGAGCAGCGTTCCGGCGAGGGTGCCGAGGACGATGGAGAAGTAGCTGCCCATATCGAGGAGGCCGTTGGCACCGGCGAGAGTATCGAGGCCGACGAGTTCGGGGGTTAGGCCGGCGCGGGCGGGGCCGTAGAAGGTGGAGTGGAGGCCCATGAGGAAGACGACGGCGAGCATGGCTTCGAGGTTTTGGGAGGCCATGGCGAGGGCGCCGGCGACCATGGCGACCACTTCGGCGGCCTTCATCCAGCGCAGGAGGGCTGACTTGCTGACGCTGTCAGCGAGGCGACCGGCGACGCCGGAGAAGAGGAGGAACGGCGCTAAGAAGGCCGCTACGACCAGGGGCAGGTCGGCGTTGCCGAGGCCCCGTTTGTGGGCTTGGTCGACGGCGACGAGGGAGACGAGAATTTTGAAGCAGTTGTCGTTGAACGACAGGAGGCACTGGCTGATCCAGAGCGGGACGAAGCCCGGCTTGCGGGCGATGGTGGAGAGGGATGGTTCTTGCAGTGGTTGCATGGGAGCAAATAATGCATGCGTTCGGCCAATCGATAAGTCCTTATTCTTCAACGGTGGCTTGGCGCGGAAAGGAGACTGACCTACATTCTTCGTACGGCGATATACAATTTTTGTATGCTTCTTTCAGCAGCGGATCGTAACTTCTTCGAAGCGGTGTACCAAGTGAGCTATGCCAATCCCTTTACCGATGATTTGGAAGAGGGCGAGCGGAGGGCGTTGGGAGGGGCGTTTGTTCGACCCAAGCAGGAGGTTTGGAGCTTGGACGTGCGGGACCCGCTACGGCAGCGGGAAAACTCCTGGCGAGTGGCGGAGAAGACCGCGGGGCGGATTGAGGGGCTGCGGGAGCGATTGCTGGCCGGTGAACCGGCTACGGAGCGGGACCTGGAGCTTTACGAAGCGGCGGCGTTGCTAACGATTTACTATCGGTTTTATGGGCGGATTACGGAGACTGCGTTTGACGGGTCGCGGGGGCCGGCGCGGTGGGGGTTTTATCGGGAGTTCGCCGAGGTTTTCGCTCACTACTTTGGGGTGCCGATTGCGTTGCCTGGGGCGTATGCGAGCGGGAAGGTGTTCGCTTTGTTTGTGCAGATCGTGAGGGCGTTTCTGCGGATCTTTGAAAGCGTGTTGGGTTCGTCGAAGCCGGCGGGGCGGCTGCGGGCGGCGATATGGCAGTCGCTGTTTACGCACGATATGCGCCGGTATGGGCGGCGTCTTTCGACGCGGATGGGGGAGTTTGCGACGTTGATTACGGGGCCTTCCGGGACGGGTAAGGAGGTGGTGGCGAAGGCGATTGCGGCGTGCCGTTTTCAGCCGTTTGATGAGCGGTCGTTGTGTTTTCCGCACGAGGCGGATGCGTTGTTTTTGCCGATTAACATTGCGGCGTTGACGCCGACGCTGGT